>CAUVDL010000022.1:0-36748 GCA_963550695.1 uncultured Prevotella sp.
AAGAGGCATTTCAGCAAGGATATGAAGTTGTGTATGGAACAAGCAAAGAGCAGATCCTTCCTGAAGAAGACATCAATCTCTCACTCCATGACAAGGGTGCCGTAGCCTATGAGGTTATTGTCGAAGGTAAGCGTGTGGGCGAAGCCTTTGTAAACATTGATACAAAAAGTTGCCATAACCACCTTGATTTCCTTTATGTAAAACATGGCTGCCAAGGGAGTGGCATAGGGAAACGCGTCTGAAAAAGCTTGAGGCCCTCTATCCCGATACACAGGTTTGGGAGACGACAACTCCTTATTTCGAACTACGTAACATTCATTTTTATGTCAATCTGTGTTGTTTCCATATAGTAGAGTTTTTCAATAAATACCATCCGGATCTAAATTCTCCCGACAATTTTCCGCATGGTGACGGTATGTTTCGATTTGAAAAAGAAATCAAGTGAAGTGTAGTAATGTAGTATGGATGGAAGAATGGAATTTTGTCCAACTTTCTACATTATACCCCTTTTTCTTTCACTGTTATACCTCTTGTTGTAGTAATGTAGTAGGTTAATATCGGTGAAAGAAAAAGGAAATCAATACAAACCTTAGTTATCCGTGCTACCGAGCAGAAATATTGGTGTTATTCCGTAAGCATCTTGTCTGAGTAATATAGGTTCTGATAAGTTCCCACTGCTTTTGACTTACCTACTGACTCTTTGACGGATTGCAGTTCCACTTTGCTCATGGCAAGGAGCGTGGTGGGATTGGTAGTGATGCCATGAAAGTGGTTCTTAATAAGTTCCACGCTTACCACTCCGTCCCTAACAAGAATATCCCGATAGGCTTTTTCCACAAGTTCCCTGAATTCATGGAGTTTTTGATTAGTTTTTCTCTCTGTCGTCAAACCCTGTTTGGTGTTCCACTCGAAGGGCTTTCAGGTAGGTCTGATAGTTCTGGTACTTCATGTATGGAAGCAGCGTTTCCCTTTCATCGCTGTGAAGTTTCTCCATCAGCCTAATAGCTTCGGGCAGCAGTTTGACACGGCAGAGTACGCCTGTCTTTTGGCGGTTGAACTTCAGTCACAAACCTCCCTCGCCATCACGGACAAGATGCTTCTTGCCAAGTTCCATCAAATCGCAATACGCAGCACCTGTATAACAAGCAAAGAGGAAAATATCCCTTGACGTTTCCATTTCCTCCTCCAAGTCATTAAAGTGGAGAGCCTTTAACTTCTCCAATGCTTCCCTATCAAGTGCCTTTGGAACTTTCTTGTCTCCCCTTTCTATGTGGGCTTTGTCAAACATCAGAGTATCGGCTATCCCCTCACGATATGCCAACTTGCAGATTGTTTTCAAATGGGATGCCACTGCGAAGAAAGAACTTTCTTGGAAACCGCATACTCCCAAGTAGTATTGGCGAAACTCATAGATAAAGCTTTCTGTCAATTGTGAGAAAGCCAAATCAGAAACCTTGTATCTCTTCTGAATGAACTCCTGCAAGCGGTTTCTCGTAGAATGATAACTTGACAGAGACTCTTTCTTGATATCCACACCAATATGGCTTTCTTTCTCCTTGATGAGCATATCCAGCCTTTCTAGGAGCATACAGCGAGTCTGTACGCTACCTTGAAACAGTTCCTTTACAACGGTTGCATCAAATGGACAACCTTTGGAAAGTAAGACTTGATAAGCAGACTGAACAGACAACAGTAAACTCTCCAACCTGCCGTTTATCTCCACCGCCTCACGACTTTTTCCGTCCATCCTACTCGCTCGTGGATTCCATAAATCAGGATTGCAGGAGAGTTTACAACTGAACTGCGCAACATTCCTTCCAAGTGTGATACGTCCCATAATTGGAGCCTTCCCTGACTTATCATGACCGCTCTTTTTGAGGTAGAGCAACACCTTCATCTTTTCATTTTTCATACGCTTAAATTTTATGGGTAAAGTTACCCGAATTAAAGCGTTCCTCACTTATGCAGAAAACTGGCGACCACAGCAACAGCCACACGAGCGAAAATAATTCAGTTACCGAACATTACTCCATCGTTACCTATCCCAGAATCAGGTAATGCTTTAGTAACTGAACTTTTGCCTAAATCTGCATACTCCTGCCCTTTTTGAAACGAGTACCTCTATGCAAATCGTTCCATTTCTCGCTCATTATCAGTCTGTTTGCATCAACTTCGATTTTCTTCATTTTCGTTGATTAGTTACAGCGTAAACGGGCATCTTTTGCAAGTCACTTAGGCGTCTTTTAGAATCCTAATGAGCATACATTGGTTTTGAATCAAATGAAAATAGTTTACAGATGCCGATAATGTGGGAATAAGCTATTTGTAGAATATGGATAGACATTGTATCTATTTGCATCTCATCTTGTAAGCTAACCTTTTAATAAGACCATCTAATTTGATATAATCATACTAATCAAGTGTACAAGTCTTTATTCTATTTATAATCTATGTGTTTAACGGAAGGATTATAAATATTCTCAAATGTAGTGATATAGTCTAATCAAATAAATCGAGCGAATAGATATTTCAGGGTTATGCTTGATTGAATGATATTTTCTTTATCTACTCTTCTGAAATCCTTCAAGTTGGTCGTATTGGTTGCCTTTCATCTTCATACTTATTCCAATAATCCAATGGCGGTGCGTGGCGATGAAGATAATACCGAGGAGGGAAAGGAGCGTATTGGTGAGGGAAGGTTGGTTGAGCCACCATGTACCCAGTGCTGCGATGGGGAGTGGGCTGATGATGGTAACGAGCGTAACGATGAGTTGCATATAGTTAGTATTTGCATTCTTACCTGTGTGGGTAGCTTGCATAGAGAGAGTAACCTTATTATATACGGCCATCTGAAATAGAATACGATAGGCGACACCAGCTGCAAAGAGGGCATAGGATAGTATTGTCCAAAAACTTATCTTCCCAATAAGTGCGATAGGAAGAAAGGCGAGGAGTGGAATTAATAGTAAGGTGGTATAGAGGTAATATTTAGCCAACAGAAGATTTTGGATGCTATTGCGGTGCATTAGTAGGCATTCATAATAATTACCTTCGTAACACATGATTCTTGAGAGTGAACTTAGTCCATAGGTGATGAAGCTATAGTAGAGGAAACCATTACTCTTAACCATGTCACTCTCTGGGTCAATAGCAGTGATTAAACTAAAGAGAAATATACCCAAAGTGTTGAAAATGAAGATGAGGCGTATCCTTTTATTGCGGAAGATACTCCATATTTCAAGTTTAAGAAACTCTCCGATTTGGTTGAAACGGTCGAAGATAGTAAGGTTTATGCTATTCTTGTCATGCTTATCTGGTGCTGCTGTGTATTGCTCTTGGAGAATACGATGTTCAAGAACATTGCGATTTAGCAATATCATTACTATCAGAAGCAGAATCATTACTGCATATATCCATATCTCTCCTCTTATCATTGCATTACCAATCTCTGCCCAACGGTGGAGGTAACTCTGTGGGGAAGGGAAGAAGATTGTTATTATAGCGATAGATAAATAGGTAAGAATAGGTATGAGCCAGTAGCGCAGCCCACGTGCTGTCAGTACTTGTGTGAACTGAAAAAACTGTCCGTTGATAAGAAAGAAGAGGTAGAGGCCTGCTGTGTAGCCAATCATAGCCGTTGCACCCAATTCTGGAATGACAGTTTTAAGACCAAAAGGAATACAGATAAAGAGGAGGTTTACGTTCTTAAAAACTATCAACTGACGGAGAATTAGATAATCAGTATAGCTGTGTTTGGGAAGTGGTAA
Organism: uncultured Prevotella sp.; assembly: GCA_963550695.1. Classification (GTDB taxonomy): domain Bacteria; phylum Bacteroidota; class Bacteroidia; order Bacteroidales; family Bacteroidaceae; genus Prevotella. The sequence continues at coordinate 3,768 of CAUVDL010000022.1, forward strand.
GAGTAGGTAAGGACGAATATGCATCAGCAATCGGTGGTCTGTTGTATATCTGAAAAGATAATCAATGAACAGAAATATTGGCATTAAGGCATAAATGAAACGATAACCACCAAGATTATCCTTAATGGTGAGGTCAGCCAATTCACATCCTATCCATACAAAATAAGCGCAAAGAAAAATAGCCAACACGTAGTAAAGGTACTTTGCTACGTTGTTGGCTTGCCATATTTTATTTCTCCTACCTGATAGGTAGAAGTGCTTATGCAATGTTTGTATAGCTTCCCAATAAGTCATTTATCTCAAGTCTATTACCTCAGCAGAAGGATAGTTCTTCTTGTTGAAAGTAAAGATATTATCTGAAAGATTCTTGCGCTGAATACCAGAGACGGTGATAGTAGTCCACTTATTAGCCTGCTTAATCTTAATCTTTTGTAGCTGATAGGCTTTATTAACCGTTACATATGCCTCTGGAATATTGCGTTTAGGATTGGTTGCCTTCATGTGTACCACGTAAGAACCACCTTCATTGGTCATAGAGAGATTGTAGCCCTGACGATACAATGTCATCAATGCGTATGGGTTCATTGAAAGACGCTGTGCTTCGGTAGGTGTAGAAACATTCACTTCGTCGGTAGACTTCATGTATGACCATTGTGTTGTACCGTTAAACCATACGGTTGTCTGCGGTGTTGTGGCAACAAATTTAATACCTTTCACAGAAATTGTTCCCGCTGTTCTACCTACAGCACCAGGTCTGGAAAGTTCAAAGTGAGCAATAAAGCCACCCAATTTAGAAATATTGTTAGTAGCTTTATCCATACAAGCCTTAGCTTGATTAGTATTCTGTGCAACAACACTATTTGCCATAAAGATGGCTGCGAGCAATAGTAGATACTTAATCTGCTTCATAGTTTTATTATTTTTATTCAGATTTCTTATACTCTTATTCTTTGTTATCCACGGAGGATAGTAAGCATATTGTCAAGACTTACCTCGTCGCTAATCAGCACCTCACGTGGTTTTGAACCCTTTGCTGCACCAACGATGCCAGCTTTCTCCATTTGATCCATCAGTCGACCAGCACGGTTGTAGCCAATAGACAAACGACGCTGGATCATACTTGTTGAGCCTTGTTGGCTGACAACAATAGCACGTGCAGCCTCTTCAAACAATGGATCAAGGTTGTGAGTGTCCAATGATCCACCTCCTCCAGCTTCGTCTTCTGACAATGGTTCTGGGATTTCCAATGGGCGAACAGGTCCTGGTTGGTTAGCAATGAACTTTGTAATGTTCTCTACTTCTGGTGTATCAACAAAGGCACACTGTACACGAACAGGGTCAGCACCATTGAGATAAAGCATATCACCACGTCCAACAAGCTGTTGTGCGCCTGGTCGGTCGAGGATGATACGTGAGTCCATCATTGCTCCAACACGGAAAGCGATACGTCCTGGGAAGTTTGCTTTGATGTTACCCGTGATAATCGTTGTCGTTGGTCGTTGTGTTGCAATAATCATGTGAATACCGATAGCACGTGCTAACTGTGCGATACGTGTGATAGGCATCTCCACTTCCTTACCTGCAGTAAGAATCAAATCACCAAACTCATCAATGATGACAACGATGTATGGCATGAACTCATGACCCTCTTCTGGGTTCAGTTCATGTCTGAGATACTTCTGATTATATTCCTTTATGTTTCTAACACGAGCAGCCTTCAGCAGGTCATAACGCTCGTCCATAAGTACACAAAGACCTTTCAGTGTCTTTACAACCTTCTGAACGTCTGTGATGATTGGTTCATCTTCATTCTCCTCAACAGCTGCCATGAATGGCTTTGCAATTGGAGAGTAAACACTGAACTCCACCTTCTTAGGGTCAACAAGAACAATCTTCAACTCGTTAGGGTGCTTCTTGTAGAGTAGAGAGGTGATAATAGCATTTAGACCGACTGACTTTCCCTGTCCAGTAGCACCTGCAACGAGCAGGTGAGGAATCTTGGCAAGGTCAACCATGTACACCTCATTGGTGATAGTCTTACCCAATGCAATTGGTAACTCCATTGTAGAGTCTTGGAACTTGCGTGAGTTCAGAATAGAGAACATTGATACAATGTTTGGCTTAGCATTAGGAACCTCAATACCAATCGTACCCTTGCCTGGCATAGGAGCAATGATACGGATACCGATGGCTGCCAAACTCAGTGCAATATCATCTTCAAGGTTTTTAATCTTAGAGATACGAACACCTTGTGCAGGTGTAATCTCGTAAAGAGTAATCGTTGGACCAACTGTTGCACGGATACTACGAATCTGTACTCCAAAGTCGTTCAATACCTTGATGATACGGTCTTTGTTTGCTTCTAACTCCTCTTGGCTAACGTAGTTGGTCTTAGAATCAGAAGAATATTCCTTTAATAGGTCGAGTGAAGGAAACTTCCACTTTGTAAATGGCTCACGAGGATTGATAGGAGTCAGTGGAAGATTGTTGTTTGCAAGCGTCTTGCTATTTGCCTTCTCCTCAACTTTCTTCTCCTCAACTTCAAAGCCTGGACCTTCTTTCTCTGCTGTGTTTTTAGTCTTGTCACTACTATTAGGTGAATAGAGCGAGTCTGGCTCTTGTGGAACGATTGCTGGCTCCGTTGGCAAGTCAATAGGCTTAGCAAGGGTAGGGTCAACATACTCTATTGGTTCAACTGGTTCATCCTCAATAGCAACCTCTTCATCATAGAGGTTCTCTGTGTTGTTTCCCTTATTATCATGTACCACCGTAAACTTCACTTTGTCACGAATGTAGCCAAATGGGTTGATCATCTTACGTACGACAGTAATCGTTTCGGAAGTGATATAGGTGAGATAAGCTAACATGATGATTACTAATATAGCGATTAATCCCGGTGTACCAACCATGTTTTCCATGTATTGCACACAGAAAGCGCCATGGTCTCCTCCTGGATTATAGACTTGGTCGCCCATCAGTGGGGTAAGTGCTTTAGCAAAAGTAATAGACGACCATATCATTACCAAAGCCATACCCATGAACCATTTCGGTAGGTTCAGCTTTTTGTAGGCTCCCATCATGCGGAGACCACAAAGTGCAATGAAGGCTGGAATGATAAAGGCTGGAATACCAAAACAGCGGGAAATAAGGCCGTATGAGATGATTGCGCCGAGTGAACCGCAGACATTTTGGAAAACTCTACTTGTGTTTTCTACCTCTCCAGGACGAAGGTCTGTTACTAAACTTTGGTCTGCTGCACCTGTGCTGAAATAGCTAAAAAAAGCTACACAAATATAGATGGCAACGCATAAAAGGATAAGTCCGGCAACAAATCCCGTCTTGTCGTTAATAATGTTATTTAGTCCGAGTGCCTCGGTGAAAGTCTTGCTTTTATGTTCAGTTTTCTTTTTTGCCATTTATCGCTATTCTTTTATACTTGCAAAAGTAATAAATTAGTGCCACATAAGTGCCGTTTTTCAAACTTTTTTTTTAATTTTGCAAGTTAGTATGCAATCTGAAATGAGTACAGTATTATACAATAGATTCGATAAAAGTAAAATATCACAGTTGCCAAGGGTTACTTTCCCAGGGAAGATTGTCGTTGTCTTGAACGAAGCTGAGGCTGAGAAAGCGGTTAATTATCTGCTTTCTAAGGATATTGTCGGCATTGATACAGAGACTCGCCCCGTCTTTAAGAAAGGGCAACGTCGCAAGGTTGCACTCTTACAAGCCTGCGACCATGAAGTGTGTTTCCTCTTTCGATTGAATCTCATTGGTGTACCAGATTGTATTAAACGTTTTCTTGAAGATACAACGGTGCCTAAAGTGGGACTCTCTTTAGGCGATGATATGTTGATGTTGCATCAGCGTCTCGACTTCAAACCAGGTTATTTTATAGACCTTCAAGACTATGTTAAGTCGTTGGGTATTGAGGATATGAGCCTTCAAAAGCTTTATGCCAATGTCTTTCATGAGCGTATCACAAAACGTGAACAGTTGTCTAACTGGGAGAATGAGATATTAAGTGATAAGCAGAAAATATATGCTTCTACAGATGCTTGGACGTGTATTAAACTCTATGAGCGTCTGCATGAATTGAAACATAGTGGTAATTATGAACTCATTGTAGTCCCTCCAAAGGTGAAACCAGTGCCTGAAGAAGTTGGAAATGAGCCAGAAGTGACAACAGAGTGATGACTCAATGTAAATTATTATCGTGAAGAAAAATATTTATTTTCATGAAAAAAAATATTTCCTTTCACGTAAATAAATAATTATTTTCATGTAAATAATTCGGGAATTATCAAGAAGCGGAAACCAATAAACTCTAAAAAGGAACTTTATGTATAAGCAAGTATATTTAAAAAGGGGTAAAGAAGAAAGTCTTCTTCGTTTTCATCCATGGATCTTCTCAGGTGCTATCAACAAGATAGAAGAAGGACTCGAGGAAGGCGATATTGTGCGTGTTATGACGCATGAAAAGAAGTTTATTGCTGTTGGTCACTTCCAGATAGGTTCTATTGCTATCCGTGTTCTCTCATTCCATGACGTAAAGATAGATGATAAGTTTTGGGAAAGTCGTTTGAAAGCGGCTTTTCAAGTTCGTCAGGCTATTGGTGTTATTCGAGAAGAATCAATAGGAAAAGGACTGTTCCCAAACACAACTTACCGTCTTGTTCATGGTGAGGGCGACAATCTTCCTGGATTGATTATTGATATATATGGCAAGACTGCCGTTATGCAAGCTCATTCTGTTGGTATGCATGTATGCCGTGAGGTAATTGCGAAAGCCCTTGTTAAGGTGATGGGCGATAAGTTGGATAGTGTCTATTATAAGAGTGAGACAACGCTTCCTTTTAAGGCGGACCTTGGTCAGGAGAATGGTTTTATCTATGGAGAAACTGACAATAACATTGCGATTGAGAACGGCTTAAAGTTTCATATTGACTGGTTGAAGGGTCAGAAGACGGGTTTCTTCATTGATCAGCGCGAGAACCGCTCTCTCTTGGAGTATTATGCAAAAGGAAGAAGTGTACTGAATATGTTCTGTTACACGGGTGGTTTCTCTGTTTATGCTATGCGTGGTGGGGCAGAAATAGTACATTCTGTGGACAGTTCGGCCAAAGCTATCGAACTGACGAATAAGAACATCGAACTCAATTTCCCTAATGATTCACGTCATGAGGCTATCTGTGAGGATGCTTTCAAGTATCTTGATGATAACGATGGTAAGTATGATCTTATCATTCTGGACCCTCCTGCCTTTGCAAAGCATCGTAACGCATTGAAGAATGGCTTGCGTGGTTATACACGATTGAATGTCAAAGGGTTTGAAAAGATTAAACCGGGAGGAATTTTGTTTACCTTCAGTTGCTCGCAGGTAGTCACCAAGGACAACTTCCGACAGGCTGTCTTTACTGCTGCTGCACAAGCTGGACGTAAGGTGCGCATCCTGCATCAGATTCATCAGCCTGCTGATCACCCAATTAATATTTATCATCCAGAAGGCGAATATTTGAAGGGGTTAGTCCTTTATGTTGAATAAAATCAAACGATTCATAGCTTCTGAGCATCTGCTACGGGTAGATGCTCTTTATTTAGTAGCGTTGTCTGGTGGTGCAGATAGTGTTGCTCTTTTGCTATGTCTCAAGGAGTTGGGCTATTGTGTTGAAGCTGTTCACTGCAATTTTAATCTGCGTGGAGAAGAGAGTCTGAGGGATGAGCAGTTTTGTGTGGACCTTTGTCAACGTGAGAATATCCCACTTCATAAAGCTCATTTTGATACGCAGGCTTATGCCGACTTGCATAAGGTGAGTATTGAGATGGCTGCACGTGAGTTGCGTTATCGTTATTTCTTTCAGTTGAAAGAAGCGCTGAGTGCTGATGGTATTTGCGTGGGGCATCATAAAGAAGACTCTGTCGAAACGATTCTCATTAACCTTGTTCGTGGAACAGGTCTTAGTGGTTTGATGGGTATTCGTCCTCGCAATAATGATGTCATTCGCCCTTTGCTATGTGTGACACGCCAAGAAATTGAAGATTATCTTCGTCAACACGCTGCTTCTTTTGTTACAGATAGCTCTAATCTTGTAGATGATGTCATGCGGAATAAGATTCGCTTGAATGTTCTTCCACAGTTGTCTGAGATTAATCCTTCGGTTACGGATGCTATTCTTACTACTGCCAATCATCTCTCTGAGGTAGATGCCATTGTGCAGGAGTCGCTTAAAACAGCTTTGGGAAAGGCTGTTAGCTTTGTCAATCCTGTGACTCAGGTTAGTTCAAATAGTTTAAGTAATGAGCCTTTCCAACTCGACTTGTCAGTTGTTCGTGCGTTCCCTTCTCCCTCTTATCTCCTCTTTTATATACTAAAACCCCTTGGTTTTTCATCATCTCAGATTACAGAGATGGTTTCGCATCTTGATGGGCAGACGGGGCAGTTGTGGCGTTCTCCATCGCATGAACTTACACACGATCGTGGCGTTTTCATGGTTTTACCTCGTGAGGAAGCTGTACCACGTCAGCTTGTTATCCCCGAAACAGGGCGTTATATCTATGATGAGCACCTTTCTCTTCGATTGACACAACGAGCGTTATCGCCATCTTCAAACGTTTCTTATTCAAAGAATCCTATGATTGTCGACCTTGATGCAGCTTCTATTCGTTTCCCATTGACATTACGGCGTGTTGCAGAAGGCGATCGTTTTACTCCTCTTGGAATGCGTGGTACTCAACTGGTGAGTGATTTTCTCACCAATCTCAAACGTAACCGCTTTGAGAAACGTAACCAGTTGGTTCTCCTTGATGCTACTGGTACTATCCTTTGGGTGCTCGGTCTTCGTATCAATGACCGTTTTAAGTTGACCCCACAGAGCAGTTCTTGTCTGCGAATAGAGATTTTGTAATAATAATATAAGGTGTTTTGTCTTATTATCGCACCTTTTGTTTTGCAACTTCATTTGAGTTTATTCTTTCTTTGAGCAACGAAAGTTGTACATACCTTTTTGACACTTAACAATTTCCTTACTTCGTCTTGTAAGGTAACATCCATATATTCTCACATCTATTGCCGTTTTGTTTATTGCCCCTCAGATGAATACTGTGGTATTGCGATCTTTATACTTGATAATTATTAATCTAAAAAGTGATATTTAGTTAACGAAATTTAATTATAAGTTATTTCTTAACTTTTAGATGTTAATTGTTTAAGGAAATCCTATCTTTGCAATCGAAAAATAAATATATGGTGCTGTGAGTGGATTTCTTCTATGAACAGTATGAATATAAACAGAGAGTAATGAAGAAGAAAACAATTTGGACAATAGCTATAATCATGGGAATTTCATTCCTTGGTTTGCTTCTGCTCCAGCTCAACTATATTGAAGAGATGGCTGAGATGAAGAAGGAACAGTTTGACGAATCTGTCAACCGTGCCCTCTATCAAGCTTCTCGCAATATGGAGTTGAATGAGACTCTTCGTTATTTGGAGGATGATATAAATAAGAAAGAACGTTCACAAGGCGAAGAGCAGAATACAGATAAAGATACATCTACTGCCGCACATCAGGCTCCTGACACAGATGATCAAGGTGAACCCTATACCTCTTTTGAGGCAAAGTTGCTTCAAGCAAAGCCATCTTTGACACCAAAGGCTATGATTCTGCGCAATGATAGTAGTACGTTGTCTGCAACAAAGCGCAATATGCAGGAGATTGTTCGCAATCGCTACGTCTATCAGAAGGCGATGTTGGAAGAGGTTATATATAATATCCTTTATTCCGCCTCAGACAAACCATTGCGCAATAGAATCAACTTCAAGCTATTGGATCAGGACTTAAAGGCGGAGATGATGAACAATGGAATCAATATTCCTTATCATTTCACGGTGACGACACAAGATGGTCGAGAGGTCTATAAATGTCCTGATTATGTAAGTGATGGTGAGGAGAATACTTATTCTCAGGTATTGTTTCGCAATGACCCTGTAAACAGAATGGGTGTTGTAAAGGTTCATTTCCCACAGATGAACAACTATATCTTCTCCAGTGTACGGTTTATGATTCCGTCTATCATCTTCACCTTCGTGCTGTTAGTTACCTTTATCTTCACAATCGTGACTATCTTCCGACAGAAACGATACAGTGAAATAAAGAATGACTTTATTAATAACATGACGCACGAGCTTAAGACGCCTATCGCAAGTATTTCTTTGGCAGCTCAGATGATGAATGATAAAACGTTGACAAAGAGTCCAAAGATGATAGAACACTTAGGAGGCGTAATCAATGATGAGTCAAAACGTCTGCGTTTCCTTGTTGAGAAGGTACTACAGATGAGTATGTACGACCGCAAGAAGGCTGTGTTAAAGAAGAAATACACTGATCTTAACGAGATGGTAGAAACGATTGCTCACTCCTTTAGTTTGCGTGTAGAGCATACTGGTGGTAAGGTGTATACAGAGATAGAAGCGGTAGATTCACTCATGTATGTTGATGAAATGCATTTCCAAAATGTCATTTTCAACCTTTTGGATAACGCTGTTAAATATGCGAAACCCGATCAACCATTAGATGTCTATCTGAAGACATGGAATACGAATGAGAATCTCTATCTCTCAGTTCGTGACACTGGTCAAGGAATAAAGAAGGAGAATCTAAAGAAGATTTTTGATAAGTTCTATCGTGTTCACACAGGAAACCTTCATGATGTTAAAGGTTTTGGATTAGGCTTGGCATATGTGAAGAAAATGGTTAATCTTCATGAAGGTGAGATTAAGGTGTTGAGCGAATATGGTAAAGGAACAAAATTCGTTATTAAACTCCCCGTGATTCGGGATGAGGAAGATGAAGAATAAAAGATAATTAAGAGTATAAACAATTTAATACGTATAAGTTATGGATGATAAATTGAAAATTCTGTTGTGTGAAGACGATGAGAATCTCGGAACACTGTTGAGTGAATATCTGCAGGCAAAAGGCTTCCAGGCTGACCTCTGTCCAGATGGTGAGATTGGATATAGAGCCTTCTTGAAAAGCAAGTATGATATCTGTGTGCTTGATGTTATGATGCCAAAGAAGGATGGTTTTACCCTTGCACAGGAGATTCGTCAGGCAAATGCAGAAGTTCCTATTATCTTCCTTACTGCAAAGCAGTTGAAAGAGGATATCTTGGAAGGTTTCAAGATTGGTGCTGATGATTATATCACTAAGCCATTCTCTATGGAGGAGCTCGTGTTCCGTATTGAGGCTATCCTCCGTCGTGTAAGAGGAAAGAAGACCAAGGAGTCTACAATGTACACTATTGGTCGCTTTACTTTCGATACACAGAAGCAGTTACTTACACTGGATAACAATCCAGAGAAGGCTACTAAGCTTACAACAAAGGAGAATGAGTTGCTCGCTTTACTTTGCGCACACTCTAATGAGATTCTTCAGCGTGACTATGCTCTGAAGACCATTTGGATTGACGATAACTATTTCAATGCACGTTCAATGGACGTTTATATCACTAAGTTGCGTAAGCACTTGAAACCAGACCCACAGATTGAGATTATCAATATTCATGGTAAAGGTTATAAACTCATTGTTCCAGACGAGCAGTAAAAGCTTTATTCTGTAATGTTTTGATTACAGAACCACTAAATAGTAACGTTATTCTTTCCTCTTTTAAGGGGATTGAATAGCGTTTTTTCTTGTTTAATATGGAAGTAGAAGGATAAAGATTTAGTATAAAATAAAGATGAAAACCTCATTAGTATATCACAAGTTATAGGAAACCTTATTATGTGTTAGTACTCCGCACTATTGGTGCTAAGCCTCCGCACAAGATGTGTTAAGCCTCCGCACAAGATGTGCGTAGTATTTGTACAGTATATGAAAAGCATTACCACAAGGGTTGAAAAGGGACAGAATGTTGTTTACTTATACTTGATTCAGAAAGGAAGTTACTCGTATTTGATAGGAGTAGAAAAACTTTTCTCATGCACGTATAAATATATATCCTCTTTCTTACCAATGTTATGGTAATTTTTATTACTTTTGTACCGACTAGTTTTTTGATATCAGACGAAATCATCTTATGATACACAAATTTGATTTCCTGGTTATCGGTAGCGGTATAGCAGGAATGAGTTATGCACTGAGTGTGGCAAATAGTGGTAAAGGAAAGGTTGCCCTTGTTTGCAAAACATCTTTGGACGAAGCCAATACGGCTAAAGCACAAGGAGGAATAGCAGCAGTAACGAACCTTACCATTGACAATTTTGAAAAGCACATCAACGATACTATGGTCGCTGGTGATTATATTTCCGACCCTTTGGCTGTGAAACAAGTTGTGTGTAATGCGCCAGAAGCTATTAAAGCACTTGTCAAATGGGGGGTGAACTTTGATAAGAATAAGGATGGTACATACGACCTACATCGTGAAGGAGGTCATAGCGATTTTCGTATTCTTCATCATGCTGATGACACAGGCTTTGAGATACAGCGTGGACTAATGGAGGCTGTGAGAGCTAATCCGAATATTACTATCTTTGAAAATCATTATGCTGTTGAGATTATCACACAACATCACCTGGGGATAAAGGTAACGCGTAGAACCCCAGATATAGAATGTTATGGTGCGTATATTCTCAATCCTGAAACCCAGAAGGTTGATACTTTTTTGAGTAAGGTAACAATTATGGCAACTGGTGGTGTGGGTGCTGTCTACGCAATGACATCCAATCCCGTTATAGCTACTGGCGATGGTATCGCAATGGTTTATCGTGCTAAGGGAACAGTCAAGGATATGGAGTTTGTACAGTTCCATCCTACGATTCTTTATAATCCTTCTGAGACACATCCAGCATTTCTGATTACTGAGGCTATGCGTGGTTATGGTGGAGTGTTGCGGCTTCCCGATGGACAGGAGTTTATGCAGAAGTATGATAAACGTCTTTCTCTTGCTCCACGTGATATTGTTGCTCGAGCTATTGATCATGAAATGAAGATTCACGGACTAAATCATGTTTGCCTTGATGTAACATATAAAGATGCTGAAGAAACGAAGCATCATTTTCCACATATTTATGAGAAATGTTTGAGCATTGGGATTGATATAACAAAAGAATATATTCCAGTTTGTCCAAGTGCTCACTATATCTGTGGGGGTATAAAGGTCGATTTGAATGCAGAAAGCTCTATTCATAGGCTCTATGCCGTTGGTGAATGTTCATGTACGGGATTGCACGGAGGAAACCGACTTGCCAGCAATTCGCTGATAGAAGCAGTTGTCTATGCCAAGTCTGCATCAGAACATACTCTACGGATGATAGATACCTATGATTTTAACACAAATATTCCTGAGTGGAACGATGAAGGTACAATGACCAATGAAGAACATGTTTTAATCACACAGAGTATTAAGGAGGTTGGCGAAATCATGAGCAATTATGTTGGTATTGTGCGAAGTGATTTACGTTTGAAACGTGCTTGGGCACGGCTTGATCTATTGTATGAGGAGACAGAAAGTCTCTTTAAGCGTGTTACGGCAACGAAGGATATATGTGAACTTCGTAATATGATAAATGTTGGTTATCTGATAACAAGACAAGCCATAGAACGTAAGGAAAGTCGGGGATTGCACTATACGGTAGATTATCCGAAGCATGCATACGACAAGAAGTAGTAAAAGAGTATAGATAGATACTGAGAGAAGCACAATAACCATTGTACTCTCAGCTTATAATACAAAATAGAATGATTGAAAAAAAATGGCTGGAACAGGGTTTCATAGATGAACCTATTCCTGAGGGAACAGAGGTGAAGGCTGAAATTCGTCGAATGTGTAAGGAGAAGAATGCACTTATCATGGCACATTATTACACAGAAGGCGTAATTCAGGAGTTGGCAGATTTTGTAGGTGATAGTCTTGCTTTGGCACAAAAAGCAGCTACCACAGATGCCGATATTATTGTTATGTGCGGTGTACATTTCATGGGTGAGACAAATAAAATCTTATGTCCTGAGAAGACAGTACTCGTTCCTGACCTTAATGCCTCTTGTTCATTAGCAGAGAGTTGTCCTGCTGATGAGTTTGAGAAGTTTGTTAAAGCACACCCTAATCATACTGTGGTAAGCTATGTCAATACAACAGCAGCAACCAAGGCTGTGACGGATGTTGTAGTAACGAGCAGTAATGCAAAGCAGATTGTTGAGTCTTTACCAAAGGATACTCCTATTATTTTTGGTCCAGATAAGAACTTAGGACATTATATTAGTGAGCAAACAGGGCGCAAGATGTTGCTTTGGAATGGTGTATGTGAAGTTCACGACAGATTCTCTGTTGAGAAGATTCAGCAGTTAAAACGCGAACATCCAGCTGCAAAAGTACTGGCTCATCCAGAATGTCCACCTACTGTCCTCTGTTTGGCGGATAAGATCGGAAGTACATCTGCCTTATTGAAGTATAGTGTTGAGAATGATGCTCAGGAGTTTATAGTGGTGACAGAGAGTGGTATTCTTGTTGAAATGCAGCGATTGGCTCCACAAAAGACCTTCATTCCTGCCCCTCCTAATGATAGCGATAATCCTTGTAACGAGTGTGAGTATATGAAATACATTACTTTGAGGAAGCTGTACAATTGCTTGAAGTATGAGTGGCCTGCTATTGAGGTTGAGCCAGAGATGGCGAAGAAGGCAGTCAAATCAATTCATAGAATGTTAGATATTTCAAATAAATTAGGCTTATAATTTAATCAAATAATTATGTTGTCAGTAGAAGAATTAAACGATAAACTTATCGAACTTGCTTTCAGTGAGGATATAGGTGATGGTGACCATACAACGCTTTGCTGCATCCCTGCTAATGCTATGGGTGAAAGCAGATTACTAATTAAGGAAGAGGGAGTCTTGGCAGGAGTAGAAGTTGCCAAAAGAGTGTTCCATCTTTTTGATCCAGAACTACAGGTTGATGTCTATGTAGAAGATGGTGCTCATGTGAAGCCTGGCGATATTATCATGAGTGTAAGGGGTAGAACGCAGAGCCTTTTGCAGACAGAACGTCTTATGCTCAATATCTTACAGCGTATGAGTGGTATTGCAACGATGACTCACAAGTATCAGCAAGCACTCATTGATGCTGGGACGAAGACACGCGTTTTAGACACACGTAAGACAACTCCGGGTATGAGAATGTTGGAAAAAGAGGCTGTAAAAATTGGTGGTGGTATGAATCATCGCATAGGTCTCTTTGATATGATTCTTTTGAAAGACAATCATGTTGACTTTTGTGGCGGTGTACATAATGCTATTTCTATGGCAAAGCAGTATTGTAAGGACCATGGCAAGGATGACCTCAAAATAGAATGTGAGGTTAGAAACTTTGCCGAGCTTGAAGAAGCCTTGAATGAAGGCTGCGACCGTATTATGTTTGATAATTTCACACCTGAGGATACTCGCAAAGCAGTTGAAATTGTAGCAGGACGCTGTGAGACGGAGTCAAGTGGAGGAATTACTTTTGATACGATGATTCCTTACGCACTAGCTGGTGTAGATTTTATTTCTTTTGGCGCACTAACACACAGTGTCAAAGGTCTTGATATGAGCTTTAAGGCTGTTGTAAAAAAAGACTGATTCTTAGTAAAATACTAATCTCTCTAATTTCTTTTCATGAAGAAAAATATTTTTCTTCATGAAAAGAAATATTTTTGTTCACGTAAATAAATATTTCTTTTCGTGAAAAGAACTCGATAGATAAGGATTATTACCGTTTTTACCGCTGGTAATTTGAGTTTTTACACGGAGCTCTTTTTAAGTGTAAAGAGGGTGTGGTGAATAGATAAGAACCATAGGTGTAAATCTTATTTTTAAAGAGTTTAATCCTTGTTTTGTATATTCTTGGTTCTGATTTATTTGCTTTTTGTTATTTTTTATTTATCTTTACATCGACAAAAGCTAAACATTTTATTGTGAAAGAGTAGTCTACAATACCTATTTTCTTTTTAATGAGATATAAGCAAAGTCGGCTACAAACTTGATTGACAAAATTATAAAACTTAATAACTATGACCAAAAAGTTTGTTGTATTGTGTCTAATGCTATTGTTGCCTATAACGATATGGGCACAAAATTCGGTTACATTTGATTTTTCAAAGTCTTCTTCAGATGATGTTGTACCGAGAGTGATGGAACAGGATGGTATAACTCTGAAGTTGAGTTCTAAGCCAGGAAAGAACTCTTCACCTAAATATGCTGAATTAAAAAAGAATTATTTTTTGAAACTTGATATTGATGATATACTGATGTTAGAAGGAAAAGCTACAATAACATCAATTGTTATCATAATCTCGGATAAAATGCGTAGATTAAAAGTTTATAATGATGACAGCAATGTACCTTGTGTACAATATCCTGGTCATAACCCTTTCTACAAACAAGAATGGACGGGAGAAGCCGATAGCGTGTCTTTTGCGGCTGTGGGTTCACTAGGTGTTTGTATAAACTCAATAATAGTAACGTATAATAAGTCTACTCCTATTCTTATTCCTTCTGTTAATAAAAGAACGCTATATTATGGTAATAAGTCGTTTATAATTCCTAAGAATGTTGTTGCGCGCACTTATAAGATTACAGGTAATGTTCTCTCTCAAAGCCGAGAATATAAAGAAGGAGATATTCTTCCGAAAGGTACAGCTGTTGTTTTAGAGGCAAAGGAAGGTCAATACTTTTTTGAAGAAACAAGTGAGGAAGGAATTGTTGACCCTGATAATGCCCTGCGTGGTTCAGATGTTAGGACTTTGACGGAGGGTGGAAAGGTCTACTATATCTTAGGTAATGGTAGCAATGGAGTAGGCTTTTATTGGAAAGAAGAAAATGGGAAGCCTTTTACTACCGAAGCACATAAAGCTTATCTTGCTTATTCGCCCCCAATGGCTTCAAATGCAAAGAGTTTCCTTGGCTTTGATATTTCATTAGGAATGCAGAGCCCTACTGTAAGTGAGAAAGAAATGATAACTGGTCCTATTTATAATCTTGCAGGCAAAATAGTGGATAAAGATTATAAGGGGATTATAATAGTGAATGGTAAGAAGTATTTTAATAGATAAATACTTTTCTAACTGTGTGTCGAACTATGATAGTTATTTAATCATTAAGAAGTAAACATGAAAACATATATCAAACCTTTAGTAAAAGAATATTGCATTTTACCTTCTTTCCAATTGTTAGGTGGTTTCTCGAGGCCAGATAGCAATGCATTGATGAATGAGCAAGGATTGGTTAATAATCATTATGAAACTGGCCTTGAGCAATTATCTAAAGAAAGTCTTTTCTCAGACTTTAGTATCTGTGATTCTACGAGTGATTGGGCTGAATGATAATGTATTAACAATAACTTAAATATTTACTAATATGAAGAAACAAGTAACATGGGTTGCATTTTTATTGTGCTTATTTTTGTTTGCAGCCTGCGAAAAGCCAGTATTAGAAAGTAATGATGACGTTAAAAAGATAAATAATGTGCCGCATAAGTTGACAAGAGTTGTGCATATTTATCCTAAGGAGTTAACTGTTGAAACGATAGAGGAGACGCTGAAGGCGAAGCTGCAGCCTTTAAGTAGAGCTGTTAGTGACGAAAAAAAACAGAAACTTTACGCTGTCAATGTTTACGAGAAGAAGCCTAATGACGAGAGCTATTCTATGTATGCCTATGGTTTGTTTACAAGCCTTTCAAAAATAGCATTGAAGATGAATGTGGAGAATCTTTATAAAGTAGAATGCTTGATAGTAGAGGAAGGCGATGATAAACTTCGTACAAATGAAGGAGAGTTTTTAGCTCCCTTTTTACACGGAACAAGTAAGGGAACAAAAGCGACAAATACGTTTGTGTTTTCAAAAGATGAAAATCTGAGTAGTTTAACGAAAGGTGAGACAGCTGTTGCTGATGGGCGCATTATTCTAAATCCACGCCTTGTGAAACTATATGGTACTATTACAGATTTCAGTCCAAAGACAAAGAAGGAACTGACGGTTGATATGAAGAGAGCAGTGTTCGGACTTCATTTCAAAGTGACGCCTCCAGAGGAAGGTAAATTGGTAGTTAACTATATTGGATGGCGGTTTTCTTTAACAAAGGATAGTGAAGTGTATGATAATAGTTCTATTTACTCTTTTGCTAATACTTCAAAAGCGTGTCAAGATGGATATCAATCAACGATAGAGGTGAAGATAACATGGACAAAAGATGATGGAACAGTTGAACAAGAGAGTAAACAGTTAGTGTTAAAGCGTAATACTATGACTGTCGTTGAAATAAGGGTGGAAGGACAAAAGCCGCAAGGTTTTTCGTTGAATGAAGAAACGGGTGATATGAAAACAGAGAATGTTGAATGGAATTTGTTATTGTAGGTTTTAGTTATATTAAATGAAAAGGGCATACACCGAATGCCCTTTTCATTTAAATCTATATAGAACATTATATGTTTGCAATACTCATAATATTGGCAAATACGCCAGCAGCAGTAACAGATGCACCTGCACCATAGCCTTGAATCTGCATAGGATATTCTTTATAACGATCGGTTGTCAGTAGAACTATGTTGTTAGAACCCTCAAGGTTATAGAAAGGATGGGCAGAACCCACTTCCTTTAAAGCTACATTAGTCTTGCCATGTTCCATTGTAGCAACGAAACGCCAGCGTTTTCCCTCTTCTGTTAGTTTCTGACGACGCTCTTCAAAGTTGGCGTCAAGTTCTGGAAGACGTTCCCAGAAGTCTTCTACTGAGCCCTGGAAATAATCATCTGGTACGAAGAGATGCTTCTCTACATCCTCTTGTTCCACCTTGTATCCAGCCTCACGTGTAAGGATAACTAACTTACGAACGACATCTGTTCCACTAAGGTCAATACGTGGATCTGGCTCGCTATAGCCTTGTTCTTTAGCGCGTTTAACAGTCTCAGAGAAAGGAACGTCTGCTCCAATCTCGTTAAAGATAAAGTTCAGTGTACCAGATAATACCGCTTCTATCTTAAGTATCTTGTCACCCGAATTGCGTAAGTCATTGATTGTACCAATGATAGGCAGACCCGCACCTACATTTGTTTCAAAGCGGAATTTGACACCACGTTCAATGGCAGTCTGCTTCAAATGGTAATAATCCTCGTATGTTCCAGATGCTGCAATCTTGTTGGCTGCAATCACAGAAATATTGTTTTCCAATAAAGACTGGTAGAGTGCAGCCACTTCTTTTGAAGCTGTACAATCTACAAATACCGAGTTAAAGATATTCATCTTGAGGATAACATCACGCAAGTGCTCTGGACTTGAAGGCTCACTCTCTTTTAGTTCTTTACGATAATTATCAAGATTTAAGCCGTCGTGATTGAAAATAGCATTCTTAGATGAGGCAATTCCCACCACCTTTAGTTTCAAGTTAGAATTTTGCTTCAACTCTTCATACTGGCTCTTAATCTGTTCAATGAGCTTCCCGCCTACTGTACCAATGCCGCAAATAAAGAGATTCAGTACTTTATATTCCGATAAGAAAAGTGAATCATGAAGTACATTCAGTGCTTTTCTTAGATCAGAGCCTTTTACAACGAATGAGATATTCATTTCAGATGCACCCTGCGCAATAGCAATAATACTAATACCAGAACGACCAAGAACCTCAAAGAGTTTACCGCTGATACCTGGCGTTTGCCTCATATTTTCACCAACGACCGCTACTGTTGCAAGTCCATTCTCAGCGTGCATAGGGAACATTCGTCCATCTTCTATCTCAAGTCGGAACTCTTCATTTAGTACCTTCACTGCATTGTCGGCATCTTCATCCTTTACACCGATAGACGTATTGTTCTCTGAAGCTGCCTGTGATACGAGGAAGACACTGATACCATTGTTTGCAAGAGAACTAAAGATACGACGGTTGACACCAACAACACCTACCATAGAAAGACCTGTCACGGTAATGAGTGTAGTTCCTTTGATAGATGATAATCCCTTAATAGGTTTTTGATTATTTTCAATGTGTGCTTTAATAATCGTACCTTGTCCATCTGGGTTGAATGTGTTTTTTACCTTAATTGGTATGTTTTTCACACAGACGGGGTATATCGTAGGCGGATAGACAACCTTTGCACCAAAGTTACAAAGCTCCATGGCCTCTGTATAGGAAAGTTCATTGATGGTATATGCGCTCTTGATGACACGAGGGTCAGCTGTCATAAAGCCGTCAACATCCGTCCATATCTCCAAGACTTCAGCGTTGAGGGATGCGGCAAGGATGGATGCCGTATAATCACTTCCACCACGCCCAAGATTGGTAATATCGCCAGAGTCACGGTCTTGTGCTATAAAACCAGGTACAAGAGAGATACGAGGAAGGTCAGAGAAAGTATTTACTACAAGTTTGTTAGTTAGTTCTGAATCGAGACTTCTTTTGCCTAATTTCTCTTCAGTCTTGATAAACTCACGTGCATCAAACCACTTCGCTCCACGAATAAGCGTAGCTACTATTCTTGAACTAAGACGTTCACCATAGCTCACAATCGTGTCTTCAGTCTTATGACTGAGGTCGTGAATTAAGAATACACCGTAATAAATAGAATGAAGTTGCTCAAAAAGACTATCCACTTTGTTGAATAGCATCTCACGATCATGTGGATCGGTAATAATCGCATCAATCATCTTATGATGTCGTGCAACGATTGAATCAAACTCTGTTCTCCAACTTTCGTCACCTTTTAAAGCAAGCTTAGAAGTAGCTATGAGCTGATCAGTTATACCACCTAAGGCACTTACAACCACAATAACTGGTTGATGTTTAGCCTCCTTTTCTACAATCTTTTGCAGACTTAAAATACTCGAAACAGAACCTACGGATGTTCCACCAAACTTTAATACTTTCATTCCTGATATTTAATTTGTTATTATTTGGCATCCCCTTTACAATGGGGGAGGTGTCAAACTTAGCCACAAAAATAATAAGAATTATTGCAATAGCCAACGATTTTCTCGATATATTTGAGTAAATTTGTGGCAAAAAGCAGAAGTTATACTATATATGACAGAGGAATATCAGTTACGTGTTTTGCCCCAAGTTGCTTATAACGAAAACAACATGAAGGCATACCTCGCAAAAGAAAAGGGGCTGGATGAGCGTACAATTTATCGTGTTCGAGTATTGAAGCGTTCTATTGACGCACGCCATCGTGACATATATGTTAATCTGAAGATTCGTGTTTATATTAACGAATTTCCACAAGATGAGCCTTATGTGAAGACTGAATACCAGGACGTAAGCAGTCGTCCTTCGGTCGTTGTGGTAGGTGCAGGGCCTGCTGGCCTGTTCTCTTCTCTGAAACTGATAGAGTTAGGATTGCGCCCAATCGTCCTCGAACGTGGAAAGAATGTACGTGATCGTAAGCTCGATATGGCTTTAATATCGAAGACGCAGGAGGTTGATTCTGAGTCAAATTACTGCTTTGGTGAAGGTGGTGCTGGAGCGTATTCTGATGGAAAACTTTATACAAGAAGTAAGAAACGTGGACCTGTTGATAAGATTCTAAATGTCTTTTGTCAGCATGGCGCATCATCATCTATTCTCGCAGATGCTCACCCACATATTGGTACAGATAAACTTCCACGTGTGATTGAGAATATGCGTAACACAATACTTGACTGTGGTGGTGAAGTTCATTTCCAAACAAGGATGACCTCTTTGATTCTCGATGGTGATAAAGTCGTTGGTGTTGAGGCTGTTGATAATGGTGGAGCCATTAGTGTGAAGTGTGAGTTTCATGGTCCAGTTATTCTTGCTACGGGTCATTCTGCACGCGATGTCTATCGCTATCTTGCAGAGGCAGGAATTGAGATGGAAGCAAAAGGAATCGCTGTTGGAGTACGATTGGAGCATCCTTCTCACCTAATCGATCAAATACAGTACCATAATAAGAACGGCAAGGGAAAGTATCTTCCAACAGCAGAGTATTCTTTTGTGACACAGGCACAGGGACGTGGCGTCTATTCTTTCTGTATGTGTCCTGGTGGTTTTGTGATTCCTTCAGCAACTGGTCCAGAGCAAACTGTAACCAATGGTATGAGTCCTGCCAATCGTGGAACACAATGGTCTAACTCGGGTATGGTAGTTCAACTAAATCCAGAAGATGTTGAAGGTGATGATGTTTTGCGTATCTTGCGTTATCAAGAACAGTTAGAACGAGACACATGGCAGCAGGGAAATCGCAAACAGACTGCTCCTGCACAGCGTATGGCAGATTTTGTGAATAATCGTCTGTCGTATGACCTCCCTAAATCAAGCTATGCACCAGGACTTATTTCCAGTCCACTTCATTTCTGGATGCCATCATTTATTACAAAACGACTCCAAGAAGCATTCAGAACCTTTGGTAAACAAGCGCATGGCTTCCTTACGAATGAAGCAGTAATGATTGCTTCTGAGACTCGTACGAGTTCTCCTGTACGTATTCTTCGTGACAAAGAACGCCTCATGCACGTTCGTCTTGAAGGTCTTTTCCCTTGTGCAGAAGGTGCTGGTTATGCAGGTGGAATTGTTAGTGCGGGCATTGATGGAGAGCGTTGTGCTGAAATGGTTTTGGCTTATCTCCAACAGTTGTAAGCATATAGCCTTTTGATAGTCAGAAGTTTGTCAGGCTTTGTTTATCGTTTGTTTGAGAAGGTTTTAGATGCTTTAAAGTGCCTTTCTCTACTACTATAGAATGTTCTTATCGAATTATTTTCACGAGAAAAAATATTTCTTTTCATGAAGAAAAATATTTCTTTTCGTGAAAATAATTCTTTTTTATCATGAAGATAAATTGTCTTTTACAATCGTTTTGCTTCTAAAAGCGTATAGTTTGGATAGCAGGCAAAGCTTATTTACCATGCTATAAGTGTGCTTGTAGATATGGAAAAAACCGTTGAAGACTTAATCCAAATCTCCTGGTGCAAAGGTTGTTGTGTTCCAATCGCCAGTTTCGATACCTTTCTTTAACCAGTACATACGCTGTTCGGATGTTCCATGTGTGAAAGTCTCAGGAAGTGCATAGCCACGAGCTTTCTTTTGGAGATAGTTATCTCCGATTTTCTCAGCGCAATCAATAGCCTCTTCGATATCACCATCAGTAAGACTCTGGAACTTTTCATTGTCATAATGCGCCCAACAGCCAGCATAGTAATCGGCAAGGAGTTCAAGCTTTACGCTCAACTTGTTAGCTTCTTCCTTACTTACACGCGCCATCTTTGCGTGACATTTACCAAGAATACCACGGAGATATTCCACATGATGACCCACTTCGTGCGCAATCACGTAGGCATAAGCAAAGTCAAGGTCTCCCTTTGCTTGTATTCCTAAGTCCTTACGCATACCGCTAAAGAAACTCAAGTCAAGGTAAAGACGCTGATCAGCAGAGCAATAGAACGGACCCATAGCAGCAGACCCATTACCGCAAGCCGTTTGTACAGCACCTGTGAAGAGAACAAGAGTAGGGTATTGATATTTCATGCCATGCAACTGGAATTGTTCCGTCCATACATCTTCTGTACCTGCAAGAATCTGTTTTGAAAAGTCAGCAAGTTTCTCTTCTTCCTCTGTAAACTGATGTTGTTCTCCGCCAGTCTGTACTTCTGTCTGCCCCTGCATCTGTGTTTGTACGACATTGTTTACCACATCCCCCAGGTTTCCACCGCTCATGAAGGTAATAAGAGCAATGATAATAATACCTCCAATACCACCGATACCAGCTTTTGCACCAGTACCCATGCCGCGACGGTCTTCTACATTATTACTTTCTCTACGTCCTGTAAGTCTCATTTTGTTTCCGTTGTTTTAAAGCTTAATGATTTCTATGTTGGCAAAGGTAAGGCATTATCTTGAATTCTGCAAGTATAAGATCTTAGTTCCTCTAACTTAAATGTATGTGTTACATACCATAATACCTGTATATTCATGGATTAGAGTGGTATGATAAGGACTTTGAGAGATAGCTTTATACAAATAAAAAATAGTCTACTTTTTCTTTGTTGCGATTATAGAAATAGTGACTTTCTTAATAAGCAATGGCTTTTTTCTTTTATCCTTTTGCTATGTCTGAGTTTTTTCGTAAATTTGCATGTATTTTGAGAACAAACAATATAACTATATAATGAAGATTTCATACAAATGGCTAAAGGAATACGTTGATTTCAATCTTAGTCCAGAAGAGATTGCTGTTGCGCTCACTTCTACAGGTTTGGAAGTAGGGTCACTGGACGAAGTTGAAACGATACGTGGTGGATTGAAGGGATTATATGTCGGCAAAGTGCTTACTTGCGAGGCGCATCCCAACTCTGACCATCTTCATGTAACAACCGTTGACCTTGGCAAGGGAGAACCACAGCAGATTGTATGTGGCGCACCGAATGTTGCAGCTGGACAGAAGGTAATTGTTGCTGACTTAGGTTGTGTGCTCTATGATGGCGACAATGAATTTACTATTAAGAAGAGTAAGCTGCGTGGTGTAGAGAGTTTCGGTATGATTTGTGCCGAGGATGAGATTGGTGTTGGTACTGCTCACGATGGTATCATCGTGTTACCAGAAGATGCACCAGTAGGTCAGCCTGCATCAGAGTATTATCAATTAGACAGTGACTGGCTGATTGATATAGATATCACTGCTAACCGTGCAGATGCGTTGAGTCATTATGGTGTAGCCCGCGACCTCTATGCATGGTTAATACAGAACGGTTATGAAACTTCACTGCATCGTCCATCTTGCGATGCTTTTAAGGTTGACAATCATGATCTTCCTATTGATGTGACGATTGAGAACACTGATGCTTGCCGCCGTTATGCTTGTTTGAGTATTACGGATTGTGAGGTAAAGGAGAGTCCTCAATGGTTGAAGGACAAACTGAATATTATCGGTCTGCGTCCAATCAACAATATCGTTGACATTACCAATTATATCATGATGGCTTACGGTCAGCCTATGCACTGTTTTGATGCAGACATGGTTAAGGGCAATCATATCATCGTTAAGGATAAGAACGAGGGTAAGAAGTTCGTTACTTTAGATGGTGAAGAGCATATACTTGGTGAGCACGACCTTGCTATCTGTAATGAAGAAGACCCTATGTGTATTGCAGGTGTCTTCGGTGGAAAGGGTAGTGGTACTTACGAAACAACAAGAAATGTTGTATTGGAAAGTGCTTATTTCCATCCAACATGGATTCGTAAGAGTGCTCGTCGTCATGGTCTTTCTACTGATGCCAGTTTCCGTTTTGAGCGTGGTATTGATCCAAATGGAACCATCTATGCACTAAAGCAGGCTGCAATCCTTTGTAAGGAGCTTGCGGGTGGAAAGGTCAGTATGGAAATTCGTGACGAGTATCCAACTAAGATGGAGGGTTTCCCAGTTCGTTTGAACTATGAGTATTGCGATCGTCTTATTGGTAAGAAACTTGGTCATGAAACGATTAAGCGTATTGCAGAGAGCCTTGAAATGAAGGTGGAGAAGGAAGATGCAGAGGGACTCAATCTCCTCGTTCCTCCTTATCGTGTCGATGTACAGCGTCCTTGTGATGTTGTAGAAGACATCCTTCGTATCTACGGATATAATAATGTAGAGATTCCTACAGAGTTGAAGTCTTCATTGACAATCGCAGAAGAGGCTGACAAGAACTATCACCGTGAGAATATTATTGGTGAGCAGTTGGTTGGATCTGGCTTCTCAGAGATTATGAACAACTCTCTTACCAAGAGCTCTTACTATGAGGAGACGGGCTACAATGCTTATCCTTGGGAGGCGACTGTGAAGGTGATGAATCCACTATCAGCCGATTTGGGAGTGATGCGACAGACTCTTCTCTTTGGTGGTTTGGAGAGCATTGTACGTAATGTAAACCGTAAAGCACAGAACCTTCGCTTCTTTGAAGTAGGTAATGTCTACAAGTTCAATAAGGAGAAGTGGTCAGAGGAAAGTCCTGTAAAGGCTTATAGTCAGGATTATCACATGGCATTGTGGGTGACAGGTAAGCGTGTACAAGGCTCATGGGCACATCCTGATGAGGAAAGTACTTTCTATGAGTTGAAGGCATACGTTGAGAATATTCTTCGTCGTATCGGTATTGCACAGGGCTTGCTCATTAGTGAAAAGTCCGATAACAACGTCTTTGATAAGGCGATTGCATTGAAGACACGTGCAGGTAAGGTACTTGTTGAGATGGGTATTCTCAGCCACAAACTTTTGAAGAATTTTGATATAGATCAGAAGGTTTATTATGCGGAGTTGGATTGGGCTGGATTGATGAAGGCTATTCGTAAGAATAAACTTCAGTTCCAAGAGATATCTAAGTATCCTGCTGTAAGCCGCGACCTTGCGTTGTTGGTTGATAATAATGTTGAGTTTGCACAGATTGAGGAGATTGCACGTCAGACAGATAAGAAACTCTTGAAGCGTGTTGAACTCTTCGATGTTTATCAGGGCAAGAACCTTCCTGAGGGAAAGAAGAGCTATGCAGTCAACTTCATTCTTCAGGATGAAACCAAGACACTCAACGACAAGGCAATTGATGCCATCATGCAGAAATTAATTAAGAATTTAACAAATAAACTCGGAGCAGAACTCCGTTAACAAACAAATCCAATGGGTAGAGCATTTGAATATCGCAAAGCAACTAAGCTCAAGAGATGGGGTCACATGGCCCGTACGTTCACAAAGTTAGGTAAAGAAATCGCTATTGCTGTTAAGGCAGGTGGTCCTGAGCCTGAAAATAACCCACGCCTTCGTGCGATTATTGCAACATGTAAGCGTGAGAATATGCCAAAGGACAATATCCAGCGTGCTATTAAGAACGCTATGGGTAAGGATACCAGCGACTATAAGGAGGTAACATACGAAGGTTATGGACCTCATGGAGTTGCTATATTTGTTGATACATTGACAGATAACACTACACGTACTGTAGGTGATGTTCGTTCAATATTCAACAAGTTTAATGGTAACCTCGGTACTCAAGGTTCTCTCAGTTTCCTTTTTGACCAAAAGGCTGTCTTCACCTTTAAGAAGAAAGACGGCTTGGATATGGAAGAGTTGATTCTCGACTTGATAGACTACGGTGTTGAGGACGAGTTCGACGAGGATGAGGAAGAGAACGAAATCACTATTTATGGTGAGCCAACAAGTTTCGGTGAGATTCAGAAGCACTTGGAGGACAATGGCTTCGAGATTACTTCTGCTGAGTTCACTCGTATTCCTAACGACTTGAAGGACGTAACTGCTGAGGAGCGTGAGACTATCGATAAGATGGTTGAGCGTTTGGAAGACTTCGACGACGTGCAGAATGTTTATACTAACATGAAGCCAGCTGAAGACTAATCATCGACTCTAATACACCTATATATAATAAGGTGTAATTGGTTTTAAGAATATAGAAAGAGACTATTTCAAAAATGTAGTCAGAGTGTTTGTTGGGAAATTAAACTTATATTTTCCAATAAAGCACTACTGACAGCTACACAAATCATGTGTTTCTACATTTTTGAAATAGTCTCTTTTTGTTTCTTGTTCGTTGGTGTTTTTACTTTCATCCTTATTCTATAGAAGGATAATAAAAATCGGTTTTGTCCTAATTTTTCACACCTTTATTTTTAATCTATGCTTTTTTGGCTTCTAAAAGACGCCTAATTGACTTGCAAAAGATGCCCTTTAAGACGCTAACTAACGCCCTTTTGAAGTGCAACTAAGCATCTTTTGCAAAGTGATGTTGTAACCTATTGATATCGTTTAAGTTGCAAAGGTGCAAAAAATAGCTCTGATATCAGGTTTTTAGTGTTGAAAAGTCGGTTTCTGTGTAAATATATTTCAAAGTCTGTGGTTTGTTTTTTAAATAAGATATTTTGTATAAGAAGCAAACAGCTAAAAACAGCTTTGATTGTTTCTGTATAGATAGATAAAGCTGATGGCTTTCTTCTTTTTGTCTATTTAGTTTATTTTTATTGCACATAGTTTTTGTTAATGTGCAGAAAATTACTTAACTTTGCACGCAAATCATATTTTGTGCAATGGATTCTATAAAAAGTTTCAACGCGTGTATAGAGAAGAGTATCAAGGATAACTGGGATAAAGATGCTCTGACTGACTACCTTGGTGCTACACTTCAATACCATGATGTAGCCCGCAAAATAGAGAAATTACATATTCTTTTTGAGAATAGCGGTTTGAAGAAGGGTGACAAGATAGCTCTTTGTGGTAGAAATTCCTCGTCATGGGCAGTTGCTTTCTTTGCAACTCTCTCTTATGGAGCTGTAGCAGTACCTGTTCAGCATGAGTTTAAGCCAGAACAGATTTACAATATTGTTAATCACTCTGAATCAAAACTCCTCTTTGTTGGTGATGTTGTTGCTCCAACGATTGATGGAGAACAGATGCCTCAGTTGGAGGGTATAATCTATCTACCAGACTTCTCTTTGATTCTTTCTCGCTCAGAATCTTTGACGAATGCTCGTGAAAACTTGAATGCACTCTTTGGAAAGAAGTATCCAAAGTTCTTCCGTGCAGAGGATGTAAATTATTTCAAAGACGAGGCTGACAACCTTGCACTGATTAATTATACCAGCGGAACAACTGGTTTTTCAAAGGGTGTGATGCTCAGTTATCGTTCTGTGCGTAGTAATCTCGCTTGGGCAACAGCCGATTTGAAACCACATATTAAGCCAGGTAGTAAAGTTCTTTGTATGTTGCCAATGGCTCACATGTATGGTATGATTTGTGAGTTTATCTGCCAGTTTAGTTTTGGTAGTCATCTATATTTCCTTACACGACTTCCGAGTCCTTCTTTGATTGCTCAGGCTTGTACTGATATTCGTCCTGCTATTATTATTGCAGTACCAATGGTTGTTGAGAAGATTATTCGTAAGAATGTCTTCCCAAAGGTACAAAGCACAGCAACGCGTATGTTGCTGAAGATGCCTGTTGTCAGCAAGAAGGTGAAGGAAAGAATCAACGCTATTGTTATGGAAGTCTTTGGTGGAAATGCGTATGAGCTTGTTACTGGCGGAGCTGCTCTTAACAAGGAGATTGAAGACTTCTTGGTAAGTATTAATTTCCCTGTGACCAGTGGCTATGGAGCAACCGAATGTGGTCCGATGGTGACTTTTAGTGATTACAAAGACTTTGTTCCAGGCTCTTGCGGTACACCTGTATTGAACATGGAAGTTAAGATTGTTAGTCCTGATCCTGCTAATGTTCCAGGTGAGGTTATTACCAGAGGAGAGAACGTGATGGTTGGTTATTACAAGAATGAAGAAGCAACGAAAGAAGTTCTTGACAAGGATGGATGGTATCATACAGGCGACCTTGGAACGATGAGTGCCGATGGACATTTGTTTATCCGTGGTCGTATAAAGAATATGCTTTTAGGCTCTAATGGTCAGAATGTTTATCCAGAGGAGATAGAAGATAAGCTAAACTCTATGTCTATGGTCAGTGAGTGTATTATCATTCAGCGTGGTGATAAGATAGTTGGCTTGGTTTATCCTGATTTTGATGAGGCAAAGGAAATGGGCTTTTCACAGTCAGACTTGCAAGATATAATGGAGCAGAACCGTCTGGAACTAAATAGTATGCTGCCATCTTTCTGTCATCTCTCTGCGATAGAGTTGCGCGATGAAGAGTTTGCTAAGACTCCGAAGAAGAGTATTAAACGTTATCTCTATCAGGAGAAGTAAGATAATACAGCCCTCTCTAATGCTCTCTTTGTAATGTGTTTGCGCTCAGCACTATAGCTGATGTGTATTCGCACATGATGTGCTGAGTATTAACACGTTTGAGAGAACTGGTTGTGAGGTGTATTGTTAGATAATATAATAAGGTAAGGGTCGGCTATTAAGTCAAATTCATAGATGCTGAATAGGACTCTTATTATGTTTTGGGTAGTACCTTGTTCTTCCAATGTATGGAAGAATAAAAGCTACTTCACATGAGTAATCTTTGTACCTCTTTTGGTGTACATACGATAAGGTGATTTTTTGAAAACCAATTTTCCTGTCATTTCTGTCATCTGCCTCTGTCACTTAACTTGTTGATTAACAGTGTGGATACACGAAATGTTAAAAGTGACAGCAAACTAAAATAAAACTTATTCTTGTTTTTTAGTATGATAATCCATCTCTAACTTTAGTAGACTTTGTGTCTACATTTCTCGAAAGAAGGCGTGATAGAATTTGGATGTAATAGAGGAGAGTAACTTTGAAACAGTATCTCTTGATACTTTGTTTGCTTCTTATCTATCAACAGATAAGTGTCTATGCTATTTTGAAAGATAAAGAAGGCCGCCTCTGAATGGTTTGTTCCCATAAAGAGGCGGCTTTATGTATGTTCTGAAGTTAGTATTACTTTACAAACTTCTTATTATTCTGAATGTAGATGCCATGCGGTAGGATAGAGGCGTCAGTGCCTACATATCTGCCGTCAAGGGTATAGATACGGTTGTCAGGAGTGCTTCTTTCAATGATTGAAGGTGCCTGAATGCCTGTTGTTTCGTTATTCTTAAATTTAAAACTAACATAGCGTTCTGCATCGTTCTCTACAATATCATAAATTGACCATTTTAATATCGTGCCATCATACATCGTAAAATTGTCTATCTTATTTATGCCGTTATAAGGGTAAGGGTCGCCATTGAGCTGTTGTACGTATGTATTTAATGAGCCTCCAGCATTGGCTGCTGCTAATATTTTACCATCAGCTGGGATAGGGATGACACGTGGTTTACCTTTTACATTGTTCGGATAATCAAAAACATTTACTTTCCCTGAAGGATATGAGATGCGATAGGCAAACAACCCTTTTCCGTATGTGCCATCTCCCCAGCCTTGGTTCCAAGCACTTTTCTGCATACTCTGTAATACGATGTACTCATTTTTATCTTTGCTATTGACAATCTTATATGCCTTTCCACCATTGTCAATACTCTTTAGATTGTTAATGATGCTGTTATTTTTGAGTTCATCAATATTCATCCAACCCATTACTTCACGCTCCCATGCAAGATAAGATGTTGGTACGCATCCACCACGGACACCTGTTCCGCCATCCATAAGGTCCCAATATTCCATACCTTGATTATCTTGATCTTCTGCATCAGTATTATAGGCGTAAATGTCTGGAAGTCCAAGTGTATGAGAGAACTCATGACAGAATAAGCCTATACCATTGATTTTCTTGTTATTCTTAGATGTCTTCTCACTTCCATTAAGCTCATTGCTGACTCCATAGCGACGGATACTTTTACCATCAAACTTATTTGAGATAGTAATAGTACCAGACTTTGGCCATATATTCGTAGCTTTATTACCAGAGGTGTTGGCAGAATGTCCTGCATAAATAACATAAACCAAATCAACGATACCATCATTGTTTGCATCATAATCTGCAAAGTTTACCATTTCATCCACAGCAGCACAAGCATCAGCAAGCAATAAGTCGATTCTGTCATTTTTACCAGCACCATAGACATCATGTGCCTTTGGTAGTTTGATAGGCTCTACAACGTCAAAGACAGGGGTAAACTTTCCATAGCTACAATCCTTGAAGTAGCCACGTACACCTTTGTAGTTCTGATTTTGACCATAGCGCTTCTCTGTGAAATGATCTACATTCATCAAATAGTTTGTAAACACATTCTTTGTATCTTGGATAGTAAAAGTTGTGTCTTGGAACTCTGCAAGGATAACAAGTGCCTTTGGACTACCTGTGTGAGGGAAATAAGGTATACCATCGTAGCCAGAATCTATGATTGGACCACGTGTAAGAGGAGAGTTATCGTAAGCGTTTTCGGATTCTTCTGCAATCTTATTAACATAAGCAAAGAATTTCTCCTTATCTTGCTTAGCAATCAAGTTACGCTCTGCTTGTGAGCGAGTCAATGCTTCATGTGCAAGTTGCTTGGTAGCAATAAGGTTGCCACTTTTCTCTACTTTACCGATATAGTAATTGTTATCAGCACCTTGTACAAGCAGTACACCATCAAGGGTTGTGTACCAATTGATATGTTCGTCACCACGCAAGATGACTGTAATAACAGAACCATCAGCCTGCCTTACTTGTACAGGGATTGATTCTGCCTTTGCTGCCCAAGTAGTAAGGGAACAAAGCATTAGACATATTATAAGAGATATTTGTTTTACGGTTTGCATCATATTCCTTGCTTACTTTCTTTTATTTAATTTGTTATAGAAATATTGTCCCTTCTTCTGTGTACGTTTACCAAACTCAATTGCATGGTGTGGGCAGTGATGATAACACGAGAAGCAGGTGAGGCATTTGCCATTGTGTAGCCATTCTGGCTCATAACCTAAGCCACCTTTAATGTCATCAACGGGACATACGTTGGCACAAATTCCACACTTCACACATCGACGACTGTCTACATGGAAGTGTTTGTCGGTAATGAGGAAACGTTCAAAGAAGCCTCCTACAGGACCAGAGAAGAAAGAAGGTATAGGACCTCTTTTCAGTTGTTCCCAACCCCAAATCTGATTCTTATCTGTATGAGGATGCTGTGTAAGAATCTTAGAGAATTCTTTTAACTGTTTCGTAGCAAGTTCCTTCTTTTCTAATTCTTTCTCTTTCGTATCTACATCCATACCTGGTAAACCAACGTATGACTCTGGCATTATTAAAGAACATACTGCATTAAGTGACAGTGAGTCACCAACCGTAGCTGTTCTTAGATGCTGTTGGAAGCGTTCCATAGCCTTACCGATAGTATCTCCAGCTGTAACCAAGCAGAAACAATAATGTTTAATGTGGGAAGTGTCTTCTCCCTGAGTCTTTATTGTTAATTTAGTTATAAATTCTTTTACAATACTTGGAACTCTCCATCCATGTATAGGAAAGATGAAACCTACGTGTTCGTCCTTTTCCAATGTAAAAGAACAATCGCTTTTGATTACTTCTGGGATTGAAACGAGTGTATCGTCAGTTTCTAAAGCTAATGCCTTTGCAGCCCATTTGCTGTTACCTGTACCAGAAAAGTAGAATATCATGTGGCAAAGGTACTGATATTTTGTAAATCTTGCAAGATAAGTAAGTGCAAAGTTGTTGTTTTTCAGTTCTTTTTCTTACATTTGCATGAAGTACATGAAAACATTAATGCTGTGAAGAAGAAAATGGATTTACTGATGTATCCCTCAGTAAAGTTACTCGTACCTTTGGTATTGGGTGTTGCTGTTGGTGATGCTTTGGGAGATGATGTGTCCTCTGTGTATTGGTGGATAATGACGGTTAGCATGATTGTCATTACCTTTGTGGTATGGAGGAAGAAGTATCTTCAAAGTTTGTTATTGCTCTTTACTGTCTTTTTAATTGGTGGGACATTCGTTTCAATGAAGAGGCAAAGAACTCATATACAGCTACCCAATACACAAATAACCTTTAAGGCTGTTCTTCTTAGTAACCCAGTCGTTCATGGAAAAATCATACAAACAGACTTAATGGTTATGACAGAAGGTGAACCGATGAAGGTAAAGGCTTCAATACTTCGTGATACGATAACAAATTATTATCAAACACTACACCTTGGAGACGGAATAGAAGCTACAGCTTACCTTGAAAAGCCTATGAATTTTTCGGATGCTACCTTTGATTATGCTCGATGGTTAAAGCGACATGGTTATTCTGCAGAAACCTTTATCTTTTATAATCAATGGCAGAAGACTAAAGTAAATCTTCGTCAGATGAGTTTTCTTCAACGTACATCTTTGTCTGCAGCGCTTTATAGAGAGAAGTTAATGAAAGTATTAGAAAGTAATCTTGATAGCACCCATTTAGCTGTAGTGTCTGCAATGACACTTGGTGATAAGCATTTGATTAGTAAAGATATAAAGGAAGATTACTCAATAACAGGTGCAAGTCATGTGTTAGCTTTGTCAGGTTTACATCTAACTATCTTATATAGTTTGCTATTATTCATTCTGAGTTGGTGTGAACATATTCTGCCAAGAGTATTTAAAAGGGAAATAAGTGAACTTCTTATCCTGTTTATTCTTTGGAGTTATGTTATTTTGGTAGGGATGTCTTCTTCTGTTGTTCGTTCTGCTGTTATGTTGACAATATATTCTTTTGTAACACTCTTAAATAGAGAACGGTTGTCAGTTAATACTTTGGCACTAACCGCTAATATAATGCTTGTTAGCAATCCTAATAGTCTTTTCGATATAGGTTTTCAATTATCCTTTATCTCTGTATGGTCAATTCTATTGTTCTATCCGCTCATCTATGAGTTAATTCCTTTACAACAGAAGAAGAGTCTTGTCGTAGTCAGGTGGTTGTGGGGGATGATTGCCGTGTCATTGGCTGCTCAATTAGGGACAGCCCCCTTGATAGCTTACTATTTTGGAAGATTTTCCACAGTTTTTGCTGTTAGTACTCTTATAGCTGTACCATGCACAATGCTAATCGTATCAGCGTCATTCTGTTTGTTACTTCTTAGTCCATTACCTTCTTTGTCATCGTTTATTGGGAAGTGTATTTGTCTTGTTACAGATGGACTGAATACCTCTCTTCACTGGCTTGCAAGCCTACCTTGTGCAAGTATAGAGAATGTTCATGTAACCATCTTTCAGCTCTTTATATATTATTTCATGCTGATGGCTATTTGGATTTTATGGAGTTTTTGGGGTTCTTCTGTTAAATGCGTAGATTGTTAATAGTATGAGATTAATCCACATAAATGGTGTGGTTACTCTCAATTAGATGGTTTCACAAGGGGGAATAAACTGCATAATAAACGTAATTAGGTGCGAGGTCTATTTGTCTTCTACAAACAATTTATTCCCTTGTTTGTTGAAGTTTGTAAATTATTTTCCTTAGGTTCAAAACCAATACATGCTCTTTTGGCTTCTAAAAGACGCCTAATTGGCTTGCAAAAGGTGCCCTTTAAGACCCTTACTAACGCCCTTTTGAACCCTTACTAAGCACCTTTTAAAATCCCTCCTTGCA
>CAUVDL010000023.1:0-35864 GCA_963550695.1 uncultured Prevotella sp.
TCTATTGATTTTCACCTATAAAGATACGAATTTTTGACGAGATAACCAACTTTTTCAAGCCTTTTCTTATCCCGAACTCGCGTAACTTATGCAAGAAATGTTTACCACCCTAAACCAATATAGAATAGATATTCATTGAAAGGAAAAACACATCAGAAGCATATCTTTTCTGCAAACTAAATAAAATATCCTGTTACAATCTCAGAGTAATTCGTTATCTTTGCAGACAAAGTAGAATCTAATGACTGCAAGATATAACATAGAGATAAAGAGACATTTTCTTGTCAGCTGGCTTTGCTTGATACTACTATTTATCATCACAAGCTGCAAGGAAACAACTACTTCACGGTCGTTATCAGAGCAGGAATGTCACTATGATGACCGCTTATCAACATTGACTATTGACAAAAAAGGATACTGGATTGGCGTGTTCGTGGTTCTATCACCCGTGCAACAGATAACGCTGCACTCAACAACAATACATTCTCTATCCTTGAGACACGTTTGCAGATTAAATTCTAAACTAATTCATAATTTATAATTCACAATTCATAATTATGATTACTGATATAATTCACAATGCATAATTCACAATGCATAATTATGATTACTGATATAATTCACAATGCATAATTCACAATGCATAATTATGATTACTATTGTTTGCTGTAAAGATGGGTGAACTTATCTATAGTTAATAATATCCTCATCATAAGCGGCAGAAGTTATCATAATTATGAATTATGAATTATGAATTATGAATTAAAAAACTACTACAATGAGAAAAATCAATTCATTCCTCCTCCTTCTGATGCTGACATTCCTTTGTCCAGCATTAGCACAGGCACAGCTTCAGCGTTCTGAGGCATTCAAAGGAAAATACAAGTTAAAGGAAGTTGTTATCCTTTCTCGTCATAACATCCGGTCACCGCTTTCAACTAACGGTTCTGCACTGAGCAAGATGACTCCACA
This sequence comes from uncultured Prevotella sp., assembly GCA_963550695.1. Classification (GTDB taxonomy): domain Bacteria; phylum Bacteroidota; class Bacteroidia; order Bacteroidales; family Bacteroidaceae; genus Prevotella. The sequence continues at coordinate 973 of CAUVDL010000023.1, forward strand.
TGAGTGGACAAATTGGTCATCTGCTTCCAGCGAATTAACACTCAGAGGTGGCGTTCTTGAAACCGAGATGGGACAGTTCTTCCGCAAATGGACAATTGAAACAGGATTGTTTAAGGAAAACTATGTCCCTTCTATTGACGAGGTAAACGTTTATGCTAACTCTATGCAGCGTTGCATTGCTACTGCACAATACTTCACAAGTGGTTTTATGCCTGTAGCTAACTTGCGCGTAAACCACCGCTACGTTCCGTCTAAGATGGACCCAATCTTCTTCCCACGTCTCACAAAGAGTACAGAGGCTTTCCGCACTGAGGCTATGAAGCAAATCAATGCTATGGGTGGTAAGGAAGGACTCGTTGGTATCAACAAGGGACTCAAGGAGAGCTACGACCTCATTGCTAAGGTCTTAGACATGAAGCAGAGTGAGTATTACAAGAAAGGAGACATAAAGGACTTCGTTAACAACGATACACAGATTACGCTTGAACTCAATCAAGAGCCTGGCATGAAGGGATCATTGAAGAATGCTAATTCTGCATCTGACGCCTTTATCCTCCAGTATTACGAAGAGCCAGACGGCATGAAAGCTGCCTTTGGTCATAAACTCACAACTGAGGATTGGACTAAGATTGCTAAGGTAAAAGACGTATATGGCGATGTGCTTTTCACCGCTCCTATCGTTGCTGTTAACGTGGCTCATCCACTTTTGCAGTATATGTACGATGAGTTGAACGATAAAGATCGTAAGTTCACTTTCCTCTGTGGTCACGATTCTAACATCGCAAGTGTTGACGCAGCCCTTGGTGTTGAGGAGTATTCACTTCCTAACTCTATCGAGAAGAAGACACCTATCGGTTCAAAGCTTGTCTTAGAGAAGTGGGTTGACGCTGCTGGTAAAGCTTATATCGCCGTAAACCTTGTTTATCAGAGTACAGACCAGCTGAAGCAGATGTCCCTACTCGACCTGCAGCATGCTCCACAAGTATTCTCTCTTAAGCTGAAAGGTCTCAGTCAAAACACTGACGGTCTTTATACTTTCGAAGATATCAATGCACGTTTCCTTCAGGCAATTCGTGCATACGATGATATTAAGTAAGTGGACGAGTTGACAAGTGGACAAGTAGACGAGTTGTTTGTGAGCAAAGAAAGAAAAAAGAAATGAGAAGTTAACAAGCAACTTTCCTACTCGTAAGCTCGTCTATCAATCAACTTACATCCCATCTTTTACAGCAGTATTGTTGCTCCCGCACATCTTGTGCCGTTGGTTAGCACCACATGTGCGGAGCATTAGCACCACATGTGCGGAGCCTCAACACCTATCCTATTAAGGACATAATAACGAGAAAGGGTGGATAAGTTGCCTATATAAAAAGACAAAGTAAAGAAGTGAATAAGTAGATAGGTGAACCAGTTGCTTGTGTAAAAGATAAAAAGGACATAATAACAAAGGACGTGAACAAGTTACTTATTAATTTTTCACGTTACCTTTGTTACTATGTCTATTATCATGATACACCATCTTTTATTACAAGCAATTAGTAAACTTGTCTACCCATTCACTTTTCTTCTCGCCTACCATATCTATACATTGTATATCCATCTGTTCCTTTCCCATCCCCTATATATCTGAAAGAAGAAGGGAAGGCACCCTTGACAATAGGCTCTGTAACATACTCATAACCATAGGTATCAGCATCAGCGCATATTACAAACAAAGGATAGTAAACATTATTCTTATCCTTAGCATAATTTTCCACCCCATTAGTAGTTTCTGTATTCACATAGAAGGTCGTTATATCAACATCTTCCATTGGCTTAACAAACTTAACAAGGATAGCCGAATCACCTAAGGCAGCATAAATTTTGTCATTATGCCGCCAATAAAAACCTATACGTTCATTCTCTTTCAGTTGCTTCCAATGCCCCCTTTCCTTATAATCATCATAAGGCTTGCAAGCTACAAGAAGCAATAGAATGATAAGGATATACCCTATTTTCATTCCCTTATAAACCTTTTGCCTCTTACAATTCATCTTTTGTTACATGCAACTGGTAAACTTGTCTACTCGTCTACCCCATTCACTTGTCTACTAACCAAGGTACTCATCGTCACGAACGAGTATTTTTTCTATTTTACCAACATACATCGTATGAAGGTCGCCATTAGAATAAGCCTGTTCAAAAACCGTCTTATCAATAAAACCACTTTCTTTTAGTTCCGTAGCAAACTCTTTCTTACAAATAAAAACTAACTTAGCCTCCTTAAAATAAACACTATTATCAGCAAAAACCTTTGTCAATCCAGCTTTCTCAATTTTATTCTCATCACGTCCAGAAACAGAACCAAGATAAGCCATTTGCTTCTTAAAAGAGGCATCCATCACGCAAAGCGTAAAATAATCTTCCTTATCTACGAAAGTCTTTGTATAGCGACTGGCACGTATATAAGCTACAACCGTAGGGTCATTATGTCCCCACATACAGCCAATATGTCCCCAACTGATTGTCATCGTGTTACAACCATCCTGCTCATTTCCTGCAGATAACAGCATCCATTCCTTTCCTAAAAGGTTAAACGGATTGAACTTCAAATCTTTGTAACTAACTTCTTTCATTCTAAATAATCTTTATGTATACGCTTTCAACATTTATCTAATACAAAAGTAAGACTTTTATCCGTTCCAACAAAGTACACAAGTAAAAAAGATAACAAACGAACGAGTTGCTTGTAAAGGAGACAAAGTAACATAAGAACACTTTTATTGCACGCAACTTTTTAAAAAAAAGAGTCACTTGTTATGTTATTACTCCTCCATCGTTCCTTTGTTACTATGTCTTTCTCGCAAGCAACTTGTTAACTTGTAAACTCGTCAACTTCTAAAATATCTGTAGTTTTTACAACATAATATTTGTTTGTTTTTTACAAATGTCGTACCTTTGCAGAAATATTATATCAATCATCCACATTTAATGGGATGAAATGTTATGATTAGTGGAAATATTATTTAGTACAAATTGATAAAAAGGTAGATGACAGTGGATTCAGTATATAACAAATTAATAGCATTAGGTATTCGCCCATCTATACAGCGTGTAGCAATCATGAAGTATCTGATTAATCACCACACCCACCCTACAGTGGAGGAGGTTTTTCTTGACTTAAAGAAACAACTTCCAACGGTGAGCCGCACAACTGTTTATAACACCCTAAGAATGTTGTCAGAGCACGGAGCAGCGTCAATGATTACTATTGATGACCACCGCGTATGCTATGACGGTGTTACCGAGCCACATGCACACTTCTTCTGTAAGCGTTGTGAGAAAGTTTTTGACTTTGAAGCTATGGAAATGCCACGTTACACTGGTGAGATTGGTAAGGGCTTTAGAATTGACGACACACAGCTTTATTATAAAGGTATCTGCCCTCACTGTCTCGAAGCAATGAACGAGAAAGAAGAAATAAACTAAATTCCCCCTTATACTAAAAGATCGCATGAGCTTGCGGCCTTTTAGTAAAATCATGAACAACACAGACGGGCGAGCCTGATTCATCGTAATATAAGAATAACAAGGGCATAAAGCCCATTCGTAATACAAAAACAGACAAAAAACATTATGAAAAAGAAGTTTATCTGTACCGTATGTGGTTATATCCACGAAGGTAATGAGGCACCTGAGCAGTGTCCAATCTGTAAGGCACCTGCAAGCAAGTTTAAGGAGATGACAGAAGAAGATGTAACTGAGTTTGCAACTGTACACGAATTAGGTACAGCATACAAAGACAAGGTTTCTGAAGAACTTATTGAGCACTGTAAGATGACTTTCGCAGGTGAGTGTTCTGAGGTGGGTATGTATCTCGCTATGGCTCGTCAGGCTGACCGTGAGGGTTACCCAGAGGTAGCTCGTGCTTTTGAACACTATGCTTACGAGGAGGCTAACCATGCAAGCCGTTACGCAGAGTTGCTCGGCGACGTATTGAAGGACACCAAGTCAAACCTCATGGCTCGTATTGAGGCAGAGAAGGGTGCTTGCGCTGAGAAGTTCGAGATGGCAAAGCTTGCTAAGAAGGAAGGTTCTGACGCTCTCCACGATACCATCCACGAGATGGCTAAGGACGAGGCTCGCCACTGTGCAGGTTTCGTTGGTCTCTACAACCGTTACTTCAAGTAAGACATTCTTTCCTTGTTCTCCACAAGGAAGAATCTTAGAAAGAACTAATGAGGGGCTGCCTATGGCAGTCTCTCGTTTTTTTTAGCTATACAACTTTAGCACAAGGAACACATACGTGTCAAATTAGTTCAAACCTCAAAATCAAAACTACGCTCTTTTAGCTTCTAAAAGATGCCCAATTGGCTTGCAAAAGATGCCCTTTTGAGGTCTTACTAACGCCCTTTTGAAGTCCAATTAAGCACCTTTTAAAACACAACTTTGCAAGTGTTTGATTCTCTGCAAGTTACAAGACCACTAAAATCAGCCCTTTTAAGACCATTTTTCGACCCAAAACACACCGCCTTTTGCAAACATATTTCATCCCTTCCCCACATTTAATGGTTCTGTAAATAACAAACAAATACATAAAGATAGAAGATAAAAGAACATAAAATATGAAATTATAGTTCTATATTAATGTATCTATACCATATTTTCGAGGTTAGAATTTGCTTTTTCGATATTAAATCGCTATCTTTGTGACGTGTTAATATTATAAACACTCCAAAGAAAATGACCGCAATCGTAGCAGTTTTAAATAAGCATGCAGTAGCCATCGCTGCTGATAGTGCAGTAACTATGGGCGATACACACAAAGTGGTGAATAGTGCTAACAAAATATTCACGCTTTCTAAATATCATCCTGTGGCCGTTATGACCTATAGCAACGCTGCATTTATGGGAGTACCATGGGATATCATCATTAAGGAGTATCGCAAAGAATTAGCAGAAAAATCTTTTGAGAAATTGAAAAACTATGTAGAAGATTTCATTGATTTTTTGCATAAGCGTCATTTTTTCTGCGACGATGAAACACAGCGTAACTATTTTACATCGCAGTTAGATTCGTTTGTAAGAATTTGTCGTAATGAATTGTCACAGCAAAGCGGAATTGACGCAGAAGAATTAACAGAAGAAAAACTCAAAGAGAAATTTATTAGCTGTAAGGAGGAACTTAAAAATGTAGACAAGTGTCCAGAATTTGAGAATTACACTTATGATGATTTCAGAAAACAATTCTATACACTTGTCGATGAATATTCAAGTCAAGACAAAGTAAATATATCAGACGAGTTATGTGAGGCATTCTTCTATTACCTCTCAGCAAAATTAGAATTGCCAATGAATACTGGTTTGGTATTTGTTGGCTATGGTGAAAACGAGATCTATCCATCACTATATCCACTCAATGTCTCATTAGCTGTTGATGATCATTTACGTTACTATTTCAATAATGATAATATTGTTGAAATATCAGACCATGGCTGTGCAACCAGCATCACACCTTTTGCTCAAATAGACGTAACACAAACCATTGTGCGTGGTATAAATCCTACTTTCCGGCATATTCTTTATGATGTCATTAACAAAACAGTGTCAAGTGTATTGGGAATAATTGCCGACCATTTAACAAAGGATCCTTCTACAGCAGCAATAGCCCCTATCATACAAGGCTTAGATACAACACGTACAACAGAAGATGCTATCCAAACAATACAACAGCAGATGTTCAAATGCTACACCGAACCTTTGTTGCAAACAGTAATAGGATTAGACAAGGAGGATATGGCAAATATGGCTGAAAGTTTTATTTCTCTTACATCTCTGGTTCGGAGAATGCAGCCTGGTGAGGAAACCGTGGGTGGCCCCGTAGACGTAGCTGTAATATCGAAAGGCGATGGCTTTGTATGGATAAACCGTAAACATTATTTTAAACCAGAACTGAATCCAACATTCTTTCAAAACTATTTTAGAAAATAAGCAATATGGATAAAACAATATATAACACTCTTTTCAGCCCCGAGGTTGAGGGAACGCTTTTTACCAAAGAACAAATAAAAGAAATAACAGATAGTATATCAAGAAAAATATCTGACAGTTTCAAAAAACAGTTGGATAGCGCATTCAAAGAGTATAACGAAAAAAAACAGGAAACAGAAACGTCTACAGAGACACCTAATGGTTACAACTATTAGGCTGTATATTTACGCAAAGAGATAAAGAGGGATTGCCGATGGTGGTCCCTCGTTTTGTCTTATAATGATACGTCTAAAATTATAAAAAAATAGTATCTTTGCATAATCATTAAAGTGTCAATACGCAAAAAGAAAAATAAGACATGACAACTACCGAACTCAAAGACCTCGAAGGCCGTCTGTGGCAATCTGCCGACATGTTACGTGCTGGTGCACACCTTGCAGCCAATAAGTATAGTCAGCCTATCCTTGGTCTTATCTTCCTGCGTTATGCCGATGTGCTTTTCAAACAGCATAAGGAGGCGATTGATACAGCCTATAACGAGTATAAGGGCACACGCATGGAGCGTAGCTATAAGGATATCGCCATAGAGAAGTGTGGCTTCTTCTTGCCTGACTGTGCTTATTTTGATTACCTCAATGATGCCCCCGACGATGCTCAAAAGGCGTTGTTGGTAAAGGCTGCGATGGAGGCAATTGAGCAGGAGAACCCTCGTATGGATGGTGTTCTTCCAAAGGAGGTCTACGGACAGTTAGTACCTGAGGAAGAACCAGAGCTACTGAGTCGCATCGTACGCGTATTCAAAGACATCCCTGAGAATATCAGTATTGACATCTTCGGACAGATTTACGAATACTTCCTTGGCAACTTCGCCCTTGCTGAAGGTCAGGGTGGAGGAGCCTTCTATACCCCAGCCAGTGTCGTACAGTACATGGTTGAAGTCTTACAACCTACAACTGGCGACAAGAAGTTTCTTGATCCAGCCTGCGGTTCGGGCGGTATGTTCGTTCAGGCGGCACGCTATATGCACCGACACAATGCCACCAACGAGCAGATGATGAACTTCCGTTGCTATGGTGTTGAGAAAGAGCCTGACACGGTGAAGTTGGCAAAGATGAACCTGCTGCTCAACAATGTGCGTGGCGAGATTACGGAGGCTAACTCTTTCTATAGCGACCCTTACAATGCTGTCGGACAGTTTGATTATGTCATGGCTAACCCTCCGTTTAATGTCGATGAGGTGGTTGTTGAGAGGGTGACAGACGATGCACGCTTTAACACCTATGGTGTACCACGCAACAAGACAAAGTCTGCAAAGAAGGCTTCTGACAAGAAGGAGACCGTACCTAATGCCAACTATCTATGGATTGGCTATTTTGCCACAGCCCTCAACGACGAGGGACGTGCAGCACTTGTTATGGCAAACTCTGCCAGCGATGCAGGAGGCAGCGAACTGGAGATACGTAAGAAGATGATTGAGGACGGCATTATCAGTCAGATGGTGACCCTCCCCAGCAATATGTTCTCTACTGTAACCCTCCCTGCCACACTCTGGTTCTTCAATAAGCAGCGACCAAAGAAAGACGAGATTCTCTTTATCGACGCTCGTAACATCTTTACACAGGTAGACCGTGCACACCGTAAGTTCTCTGAAGAGCAGGTGAAAAACCTCGGAATCATCTCTCGCCTTTATGAGGGCGACAGCGATGCTTTCTGGGCATTGGTGGAGGAATATAAGGCAGAGGGCAAGCAAAGCGAGGCTGACTGGCTCTTAGAACGTTGGCCAGACGGCAAGTATCAAGACATTGTCGGGCTGTGCAAGGTAGCGAAACTTGAAGGCGAAGATGGCATCATCGACAACGATTATAGCCTTAACGCAGGACGATATGTGGGCGTGGTGATTGAAGACGACGGAATGACCGAAGAGGAATTCCGCACCGAAATGCTATCGCTAAATTCGGAGTTTGCAAAGCTATCCGCTGAAGCGAAGGACTTGGAGAGTGAGATTGATAAGAACTTAAAGGAGTTGTTGGGGGAGTGATATGAAACTTAAAAAATGGCTATTAGGAGAAGTATTAGATAATTACGATTACCTTCGTAAGCCTTTATCATCTATGCAACGTGCATCGCTTAAAGGAATATATCCATATTATGGAGCACAAGGAATAATTGATTATGTTGCTGATTATAAATGTGACGGAGATTTTTTATTGATTGCAGAAGATGGTGAGAATCTCTCTTCAAGAAACGCCCCTATTGCCCAAATTGCTAAAGGTAAGTATTGGGTAAATAATCACGCTCATATTGTAAAAAACAATAGCCATAGTGATCTGCATTATATCTGTTATTTATTAAACAATTTAGACATTGCTGGTTATGTGACAGGTTCTGCACAACCTAAGCTTAGCCAAGGCAATTTAAATAAAATAAAAATTGCATTACCCTCTCTCCCCACCCAGCAGAAGATAGCCTCTATCCTCTCCGCCTATGACTACCTTATCGAGAACAACACTCGTCGTATCCGTCTGTTAGAACAGATGGCAGAGAACCTTTATAAAGAGTGGTTCGTCCGTTTCCGATTCCCTGAACACGAGAATGTAGAAATGGTTAATGGATTGCCTAAAGGATGGAAAGTTGAGAAAATAAAGGAATGTGTAAAACGTCTCCCTTTTGGGCGAACATACAAAGCTAAAGAGCTGTCTCAGGACGGAGAAGTGATAGTTATTGACCAATCTACTTCCGACTTTTTGGGATTTCACAACAACACACCAGACCATCACGCAACATTTAATTCTCCAATTATCTTATTCGGAGACCATTCTTGTAAATTCTGTTTAATGACAAGAAACTTCTCACTTGGTGAGAATATTATTCCTTTCATATCAAAGGATACAAAACAAATCGATAACTACTATTTATATTTTGCAACTCACAAACTAATTGTAACAGAAGAATACAAAAGACATTGGGGACGTTTGTCCTCGATGAAGATTTTAATTCCCACAATAGATATTCAACAGAAATTTAATAAGTTGATTATTAAAAATGAGAAGATGAAGAAACTTCTTTTCATGCAGAACCAACTTCTCACTCGCCAACGTGACCTTCTCCTTCCACGTTTGATGAGTGGCAAACTTGAAGTAAAATCTTAATCAACCCATTGTATTATGAAATCGTTTATCAGTGAAGACGACATAGAGCAGACCCTTTGTACCCGACTATCGCAACCAGAGTTCGGATGGAAACGTATTGAGTGTGACCCGAGTGTGGAGGCACAAGACGACGTTAGCAAGACGGGGCGACGCAACTCGTCAGAGTGCATCTTACCCACAGTGTTCCTTACTACCTTAGAACGACTTAACCCACAGATTGACAAGAGCATCTTAGCGCAGGTAGTAGCCGACTTCCGCAAGGATTATACAGGTACGGACATGATGGACACGAACTATAAGTTCTATAACTATCTGCGCAATGGCATCAATGTAAAGGTAAAGAAGAACGGCAAAGACGACTTTGACATCGTACGGCTGATAGACTTTGACAATGTAGAGAACAACGACTTCCACTGTGTTAACCAGATGTGGATAAAGGGTAGGATTCGTTATCGTCGCCCTGATGTTCTCTTGTTTGTCAATGGTTTGCCAATGGTCTTCATCGAGTTGAAGAACTCAACCGTAAAGATACAGGAAGCCTATGAGAAGAATCTCGTTAGCTACCGAGAAGATATACCCAACATCTTTGCACTAAACCAGATATGCGTACTCTCAAATGGTATGCAGACGAAGTTGGGTGCTTGGAATTCAAAATATGAGTTCTTCTTCGACTGGCTAAAGGTCAACGATGAACAGGAGAAACTCGACAGAGAGCATATAGCCGAGTATGGACTTTCAATCATTAACCTCATTGACGGTCTTTTCCGCAAGGAACGCTTGTTAGACTATATAGAGAACTTTATCTTCTTTGACAATAAGCGCGTGAAGATTATCGCTAAGAACCACCAATACTTAGGCGTAAACAACCTCATGAAGAGCGTGGAACACAGAGAAGAACTAAAAGGAAAGTTAGGTGTCTTCTGGCATACGCAGGGTTCGGGCAAGAGCTATTCAATGGTGATGTTTGTAAGAAAGGTTAGGCGTAAGCTAAAGGGAAACTTCACCTTCCTCGTCATTACTGACAGAGACGACCTCGACACACAGATACATAAGACCTTTGTGCGCAGTGAGGTCATTGGCGAAAAAGAAGAATGCCAGCCAAAGAATGCAGCCCAGTTGCGTGAGTTCCTTAGTGGTAACAAACCAATGGTCTTCACACTGATACATAAGTTTCAGTATGACAAGACAAAGAAATACCCCCTACTCTCCGAGCGTAACGACATCTTTGTCTTAGTGGACGAGGCACATAGAACACAGTATAAGCAGTTGGCAGAGAATATGCACATAGGTCTGCCTAATGCTAACTACATCGCCTTTACAGGAACCCCTTTGTTAGGTTCAAAGCGACTAACCAATCAATGGTTTGGCGACTATGTGTCAGAATATAACTTTGCACAAGCGATTGAAGACGGTAGTACGGTGCGCTTGTATTATAGCCGACGAGTGCCAGAGGTGGGATTAGAGAACAACTGGTTAGACGCTGACATCGACAAGATTGTAGAGGAAGAGGAACTCAACGACAGAGAAAGAGAACTCTTAGAGAACTCCTCCTCACGTATCTTAGAGGTTATCAAGCGTGACGGACGTCTTGACCGTATTGCACAAGACATTGCCCACCACTTCCCAAGACGAGGCTTCTTAGGAAAGGGTATGGTGGTCAGTGTCGATAAGTACACAGCAGTGAAGATGTACGACAAGGTGCAACACTATTGGGGAGAAGAGAAGAAAACCCTCATCAAGGAGCGCAATACTGCCAAGACCCAAGAAGAACGTGACGAGCTGACAGCACGATTAGACTATATGAATAAGGTTGAGATGGCTGTCATCATCAGTGAAGAGGCTGACGAAGTAGAGAAGTTCAAGGCGCAAGGATTAGACATCACTGTTCATCGCAACAAGATGAACGAGATAACACCTGAGGGAAAAGACATAGAAGACAGATTTAAGGATAAGGACGATCCGCTAAGTTTGGTCTTTGTATGTGCGATGTGGCTCACAGGCTTTGACGTTCCTTCCCTCTCAACCCTTTATCTTGACAAGCCGATGAAGGGACATACACTGATGCAAGCGATTGCTCGTGCTAACCGTGTATTCCCCAGTAAGAACTGCGGTATCGTGGTAGACTATGTCAATGTGTTTAAGTATATGCAGCAAGCACTGTCTGACTATGCCTCAAATGGTGAGGAAGGTGCAGAGTTCCCAGCAAAGGATATTACACAGTTAATCACAACCATTGACGGTTGTATTGAGGAGTGTGACTCGTTCTTACAAGGATTAGGGATAAGATTAGATAAGATTATCGCCGATGGTGACACATTAGACAAACTGGAGTCCTTGCGATTGGCATACGACAAAATCCTTGAGAAAGACGAGAGTAAAAACAGGTTTAAGGTGATGAGTAACCTCATGATGAACCTGCATGATGCTGCAAAGCCAGAGATATTTGAACTTGGATGGAAGAATGAGAAGTTCTCTCCACTGAGTTATCTCAACGGACTATTCTGTAACAGAATAGATGATGAGAAACTAAGAAGGGCAAAAGAGAAGATGAGCTACACACTGGACGATAGCGTTACGGTGATGGTTGCAGAAGACAAGCCACAATATAGTATTCATCAGAGTAAGGTGATCGACTTAAGTAAATTAGATATAGAAAGTATTCGTAAGTCTATCAATGCAACTCCTTATAAGTCAATGGAGATTGATAATCTCCGCACCTTTATAGAAACAGCTTTGGAACAGTTGATTAATAAGAACTGTACCAGAGTGCCATTCTCTCAAAGATACAAGAATATCATTGACACCTATAATGCAGGTGGTACGGAGAATGAGGATTACTATGAGAAGTTGTTACAGCTGATTGATGAACTCAAGAAAGAGCAGGGACGGTCGGCAGATATGGGATTAAAGGAGGAAGAACTTGAAATCTACGACCTTCTTATCCAAGGTAGAAAGCTAACAAAGGATGAAGAGAAGGAAGTTATCCTTGCTTCTAAAAACCTCTATAACAAGTTGGTGGAGGAAAAAGAAAGATTGTTGGTGGTTGACTGGTATAAAGACCCACAACCAAAGACAAAGGTGTTGGGACTGATACAACGGTCGCTGGATAAGGATTTGCCAAAGACCTATGATAGAGAGGTATTTTCTAACAAGACAAACCTGTTGCTGGATCACTTTGTCGATATGGCAGTACAGGGTTATGGATGGATATCCTAATACTTAACGCTCCTCCTTTTCATTAGGAAGGATTTACTGGCTACATATATTTGTATATATACCCTCCTTGCATTCCTTCCATGAATTGGCTACCTTTGTAACAGAAAGAATCATTCATCAATTTGCTTCAAAAAAATGAAAAAGATATTGTTATTACTGATACTAATGATGTCGTTGCTTACTGCACATGCACAAGCACCGATGAAGGGAGGCGAATGGAAGGACAGCGCGGGCAAGCATATTAATGCACACGGCGGAAACATCATTCGCTATAAGGGTACGTATTATTGGTATGGTGAGAGCCGTTCAGTGGATGGGAAACCGTACAGTTCGCTGGGAGTCAGCTGTTATACATCAAAGGATCTAACGAACTGGACGAACAGGGGGCTGGTGCTGCCTGTGAGCAATGAAGCAGGTAGCGACATCGAAGGGGGTTGTATCATTGAACGACCAAAGGTGCTGTATAATAAGCAGACACGGAAGTTTGTGATGTGGTTCCACTTGGAGTTGAAAGGACGTGGCTATGGGGTAGCTCGTGCAGCAGTCGCAGTGAGCGACACACCACTTGGTCCATTCCGTTTTGTGCGGTCGGGACGTGTCAATGCAGGTATCTACCCGATAGACTTCTCAAAGGTAGACACGACCGATTTAAGGCAGCGACTTAATGAGCCAGAATATAAAGCATGGTGGACTCCTGCTTGGTACAGGCAGATAGAATGTGGAATGTTCTTTATGCGTGACTTGGAAGGCGGTCAGATGTCACGTGACATGACGATTTTTGTCGATGATGATGGTAAGGCATATCATATCTATTCGTCGGAGGATAACCTCACCCTACATATTGCGCAGCTCACGGACGACTATATACAACATAATGGTACTTTTGTACGTGTTGCAGCAGGAGGTCAGAATGAGGCTCCGACAATCTTCAAGAAAGACGATATATACTGGATGATAACAAGCGGTTGCACTGGTTGGGCACCAAATGCTGCCCGAATGTTCCGCGCAAAGAATATCTTTGGACCATGGGAACAGTTGCCTAACCCCTGCCGTGGCGATGGTGCTGACAAGACTTTTGGTGCACAGGGTACATATATCTATAAAATAGAAACGACAGCAGCGAGAAAGTTTTTTGATAATGCAGAGTATGTTTTTATGGCGGATATATGGAACCCAAAGCAGCTGAGTGATAGTAGACATCTTTGGTTACCCATTCGCTTTGAAGAGGGAAAGCCGGTGATACAGAAGTAATTCAGAATTCAAAATTCAAAATTATGATTACTTTGATAATTCAGAATTATTCGAACAAAGTTCTTATCAGTACGTCATAATTATGATTACCGATGTTGGAAAGGTCAAAAATCAAATTTCAAACTTCAAAGATCAAAGGTCATAGGTCAAACCTAAAAATTCAAAGAATAAAAGAGTCAGACAACGATGTCCGACTCTTTTATATATTATTTATTTAAGGTGAACCTTATTGAAGGTCCTTCATTGTGAGTGGTTGAGCAAGGGTAGTAAACTCAAGACCACCCGTGGTACACTCGATACCCTTAGCAGCATCCTTAATTTTATTGCCATTTACGGTCTCTGAACCATCCATCTTGAAATAGAGTTCCAGACCATCAGACTTAGGATTAACACCTAACATATTCTGCTTAATCTGATTCTCGGTACGAGCAACACTCCATACACGAACCTCACTCATATAACCATAGAATGGACGCTCACCCCAAGGGAAGCCCGGAATCTTACCAATGTTGAAGCCAACATCAGCGTTAGGATCGAAACCTGAGATGTTCCATGCAGACTCCGCCCACTTCGTACCATTGAGGTACATAACGGTCTTACCCGTTGTCTGATCGAAGGTTACTGCCACATGATACCACTTGTTAATTGAAAGCTTCTCTGGTGCTTCGTAGTGCTGTCTACCTGCTATCTGAAGAATACCAGCAGAGATTCCACCACCAACATCACCAACACGGAAGATCATCAGACCCTCAGAACCCATGATGGTACAGTTGCTACCCCACCAGATAGAATGAACTAAAGCCTCGTAAGTGAATGACTTAAAATAGGTTCCTGCAGGGAACTTCACAGAGATATACTTGTTATAGAAATCGCCAGCCTTTGTTATCTTGACTGGTTTTGCTAAAATAATATACTCAACATCTTCGCCATCAATAACAGGAGTAGAGCTTGAATGTAGCTTGATAGGCAACATATAGTTCTTACCTGCCTCTAACTGATCAAGATTGTTAAGCGTCAACGACACCTTATCAGCATAGATGCTTCCTGCAGCAATCGTTGAAGAAGTCTTACTGAACGTAACATTCTGATGTTTGAAAGCAACATAGTCTGTTCCATACTTGCTATTATAAAGAGCAACCAATGACGAGTCGGCAAGTGAATAAGAGACATCCACAGCCCCATTCTGCTTATTAGAAAGGCGAGAAGTAATATCAACATCTAAGGTTGAACCAGTGTCTGGCATTTCAACTTTCTGCAGATTGCCATCAAAATATACCTTCTGCTTCAACAAATCGCTCTCACTGTCCTGGCAACTCACCACACAGCATGCGGCAAAAGCCACAGCAAAATGTTTGAAAATATGCTTATTCATATTTGTATTCTATTAAATTTATTATGTGAGCTATGCAATGTTAAGGTTGAGTGGTCTGACCTATTCTCTCCTTAAACACTTGTTGATTAATCTGAATTGCCTGACGCATCCACTTGTAGTTAGGCGTGTTGTCGTAGTCGTTATCGAAACGATAAGCACCTACTCCACCCTTATAACCCTTAGAAGGCATACTCTTGGCTTGTCTTAACAACTGACCACCACTCTTGAAGGATGACTCAAAGTTATCGGTTGTGATAATTGTCTTTGGGTCAACACCATAGTAATCGAAATGAGTTGTACGACCGTAAGCCTGATCAATCCAGTAATCAACATATCCATCTAAATCCTCAGTAAGTCCACCAAAGTGACCATCAATACAGATAAGACGGTGTCCCTTATGCTCAGGATCGCTCTTAGGACCGATGTACTTGTTCATCTCCTTTACTAAGTAAACGAGGTCGGCATTAGTGCTAAGCGTGCCATCCATATCAAAGACACCACTGCCAATCTCCCAGTCGATATCGTAACCGTCCCAGTCATTGGCTGCCAATGAGTCGCAGAGAGCCTTTGCAAAGCGAGCCAAAGCCTGCTTATGGTTGTCAGAACCAGCAACACCCTCGTAGCCCCAGAACTTCCAACGAGCCTTCTTCTTAGCCTCTTCAACACGAGCTTGGTCGTTTGCCCAACCCTCTTTCTCTGCCTGCTTCTCAACAGCAGTATAGACAGAGTCAGGAGTTCTACCCTTTCCAATGTAAGACAAGAGTGTAACTTCCAAGAGTTTCGTACCCTTCACCTTCTGTACAAACTCCTTGTCCTTCTTCTGCTCAGGTGTGATATTAAAGCGATTAGGTGCACCACTCCACATTGAAACGATGTCCATACTATCTGGCATAGAGGTAAGATAGCCACGACGATAGGTACCAGCTGGCGACCAGTTAGAATACCAACCGAAGGCAACAGGACGACCATAGTTAACGGCTTGCTGCTTATAAGCTCTCAAATCGGCATAATACTTCTCGCTTTCAGCATTGTTCATCGTATTATATCCACCGATATGATCGTAAGGTTCGTTCTCTACCTCTGTCATCTTGCTACATCCACAGAAAAGAACTCCAGCACAGAGCAATACCAACGAACTTATATATTTAAAGTTTTTCATATTCAAAATGCTTGATATTAATGATTCTTATTGTCCCACCACAAACGTGTACCAGCCTTATCCAGACCGCCACGAAGTAGCTTGCGTGCACTCTCTAAGTTAGCAATATCCTCTGCTGAAGTAGACTTGTTAGTTGGGAAACGCATACGACGGATGCCCACCTCACTGTCAACCTCACCGTTGCTATAGTTTGTAACCACACTATGCAACTTAGGATAACCTGTACGACGATACTCTGTCCAAGCCTCTTGTCCGTTAGGATAGAGTGCAATCCACTTCTGTATCATAATTTTCTCAAGTTTCTCCTCATCGGTTCCAGTCCACTCTGTGGTTGCCTGAGTTACTGCTGGTACATCAACATTCACACCTGGATTGGTGAGATGGAAACTGTAAGCTGATGGCTTAAGACCAGACGACATATAGTCTGCTACCTCAGAACTTGCAATACCATTCTCTTCAAATGACATCTCGATACCCTTCTCATAAAGTGACTCAGCAGTGCCACCTACAGCGAAACCATGCAGAGCAGCCTCAGCCAAGAGGAAATAAACCTCAGAAGCACGCATCCAATAAGTAGGAGTTGTACTTGTGATTGCAGGACGAGAAGAATCTTTGAAAGCATCGTTAGAACTTACGTCATGACCTGTTGGTACACCAGAATACTTTCCGTATGTGCCCACAGTCACTGCCTGAGAAACCGTACTTGTATTGAAGTACTTTGGCAAACGTGGGTCTTGATAACCGCCTAAGTAAGCCAACATAGAAGAACCCATACGGCACTCGTTATATTGATTGATAAGGACATCGAGGTTGTTCTTGAACTCCAAGCTTGCACCTCTCTCCATCTTAGCCTCATCATCCATACTCTTCATCACACCATAAGGATGGTTGACAGCCTGCAAAGCGTACTGCTTTGAGAGTGCTGCATCAGCATAATAAACACGCATAGCAAGACGTAACATCAATGAGTTGGCATAAACAACCCATTTATGAACGTCGCCTGCATAGACAGCATCAGCATTTGGCAAGAGCTTGCTGTTACCATTATCAGCGTATTTTGTCAACACCTCGATAGCATCAGAGAGTTCTTTGAACATTGCCTTATACACTTCCTCTTGGCTATCGTATGGCACAGTGATAAGTCCTTTACCTGCCTCCTTATAAGGGATAGGCCCGAACATATCTGTAGCCTTATGCCATGCAGAAATCTTTAGAATCTGTGCTAAGGCGAAAACCTCTGGGAACTGTGTCTCTGTCTTACCCTTTAAGTCCTGCCACAAAGGAACGACCGTTGAATAAGACTCGGTGTAAGATGATGCAACCCAACCATCCTTGAGGAAATAGTTGAGGTTATTAGGACCGCCCCAGTTGTTGTTCTGACCGAAATAGCCACTCCAACAATCAGCAGCAAGGTTATAAGCTGTTTGATATCTGTTAGCAACACTGGTACCATCTGCCTGTGTTCCTACTGGGAAGACGCACTTCTGCATGGCAGTTATAGGACCACCAATAGAAATACCATCCATCAATCCCTCCTCTGGGAGGAGTTCAAACTCGTTAGTGTTTACCTTTTGGAAGTCACAAGCCGTAAACAAGGACAGCGCAAGGACACCTACGATATATTTATATGCTTTTGTCTTCATATTCAATTAAAATTTGAATTTAATACTGAAACCATAACTCTTCAGACTTGGCTGCATGAAATAGTCATTGCCTTGTCCATAAGTACCTGTTGAAGCTGTAAGCTCTGGATCGAAAGGTGCTTTACAATAGATCATCCATGGATTTGTTGCTACAAATGAAAGTGTCAAATCCTTAATGACATTGTTAAACAGCCTTGAATTAAACTTATAGCTCAAAGTAAGCTCCTGCAAACGTACGTTTGTTGCGCTGTAGGTATAGTAACCTGCGAGGTCGTTCTCACCTGTAGCAACAAGTGTATAATACTTCTTTGCATCATACAAGCCCTGATTAGGAATCATTACGCCACCTGCATCTCTTGCATCAGCTGATGCCTTAGACACACCAAAACGGTCTAACAATGCTTGTGTTGAAGAAGTAACAATACCGCCAACACGTGCATTAATCAAGAAACTAAGCCCAAAGTTCTTATAGGTGAAGTTATTGTTCCAACCCATTGTGAAGTCTGGGGTAGTCTTACCTAAGTAGATAGGCTCAACAGTCTCTAAGCTCATACCACCTGATGGACTAACATTTACGAAGCCCTGATTGTCCTTTGCCAATACCTTTCTTGCATAAATGTCATTGATAGAACCGCCTACCTTAAGCAGAACGCGGCCATTATCCTTTGATACTTCAGGGATATTGATTGGCTTTGGACTCAATGGGTGATAGTAGTCCTTCACCATTTCCTTAATCTCATTGACGTTCTTAGAGTAAACCAATGATGAGTTCCATTGCAAACCTCCG
The DNA here is from genome assembly GCA_963550695.1 of uncultured Prevotella sp. Classification (GTDB taxonomy): domain Bacteria; phylum Bacteroidota; class Bacteroidia; order Bacteroidales; family Bacteroidaceae; genus Prevotella. The sequence goes on from CAUVDL010000023.1 coordinate 19,520, forward strand.
AAGTTATCGTTATAACCTAATGCCATCTCGACACCACGGTTCTCTACATTACCTGCCTGCAAGTAAACAGCCTTGTAACCAGAACTCTCTGGCAAATCACCGATAAAGGTTTGGTTATAAGTATTAGACTTATACCAAGTGAAGTCGAATGACAACTTCTTCCAGAAACGAGCAGTCAAACCAAACTCGTATGACTTTGTACGCTCTGCCTTATAATCAGTAAATGGATAGATATCAGTAGACTTCAAGCTACCACCCACGATTGGAGTTGTGATAGTGCCTGGTGTCATACCTGAACGTGAAACAGGTGAACCAACCTCTGTATAAGAACCACGGACCTTCAAATAAGAAATGAATGAAGGCAGTTTTGTCATTTCTGAGATAATACCAGACAAACCAACTGATGGATAGAAGAATGATTCCTCAGATGAGTTTACAAGGCGTGAGTTCCAGTCGTTACGACCTGTCAAAGTAAGATAAACCATACTTCTCCAACCCAATTCGGCACTTGCAAAAGCTGCTACATTGCGTACCTTTGAGTCACCACCACCCTCTCGAATCTTGCTATCACTTGGGTTAATATTGTTCAAAGAGAACTTATTGGGTACTAAAACCAAGTTACCACCATAACCACGAGTGAGAGATGCGTAGTCAGAATAGCTATAACCAACGTTGGCAGCAAGACTAAACTTACCGAAGGTCTTATTGATATTGGCAATAGCATCAATATAGGTTTGATGATCCTTATAATCATAATACTCATAAGCTCCCTTCTCCTTGGCAAAGTAATTGAACGAAGAAGCATAAATCTTACGCTCGCTTGTAATAAACGTCTTGTCGAGACGAATACGACCTGCTACGCTCAACCAATCAAAGATGTTATAGGTAAGACCTGCATTGAACATGAAACGATCCTTATCATCTGGTGCTAAGTTGCGATAAGCTGTCCAATAAGGGTTCTGATTAGCAAAACGGCTATCGCTGATTGGCCAATACTGAGTTGGGAAGTTTCTCACGTTATCGTAACGCTCAAAGGTCTTTATACCTTCAAAAGACTCACCGCGTGGGAAGAGATAGGCTGCAACGATTGGGTTCCAATACTCACCTTGTGACACCATGTTATTGTCCTTCTGCTTGATATAAGATGCACCGAGATCGAGTTGCACCTTATTCTTAAACATACGGGTGGTGTTACGGATTGTGAAGTTGTAACGGTCGTATGTATTATTTGGTACGATACCACGTGAATTTGTTGTTGCTACAGAGGCAAAAGTCTGGTTGAACTCATTACCCATGTTCAATGTCAAAGCATTGATGAAGTTCGTTCCTGTACGGAAAAAGTCCTTCTTTGGATCGTATGAACTTGGTGTTGCAAGCTTCTCACCCCAGCTCTCATAAGAACCGAGTTTATTGCCATAGGTGTTCTGGAACTCTGGCATCAACAAAGGTGAACTGAAGTCAGCAGAACTTGAGAAAGAAATGTCTACGCGTCCTTCCTTACCTTTTTTTGTAGTAATGAGGATGGCACCATTAGCAGCATTACTACCATAGAGGGCTGCAGCAGATGGACCAGCTAAGACGCTGATGCTCTCGATATCCTCTGGATTAAGATCGGCAATACCTTCACTACTTACACGACCTTCTCCCATGATACCGCTATCACGTCCACCACTGAAGTTGAAGATTGGAATACCATCGATAACATACAACACGTTGTTATCGCCTTCGATAGACTTGGCACCACGCATGATTACACGTGTAGCACCTCCGACACCACTGGCACTCTTAGAAATGCTAACACCAGCTACTTTTCCGTTTAATGAGTTCACAAAGTTAGCATCTTTGTTACGTGTCAACTCATTTGAGCCTACTGATTGTACATTGTAACTCAAGGCTTTCTCAGCACGCTTGATACCCAAGGCTGTCACAACAACCTCGTTCATAGTGTTTGCTACTTCCTTAAGAGTAACATCAATAGTTGTTTTGTCACCTACAAGGATTGTCTGGGTAGTATAGCCAACATAAGAGATGACCAACTTTGCCTTTGACGTAGTATTAATAGTAAAGTTACCATCAATATCCGTTACAGCACCTTCCTTGGTTCCTTCCACCATAATAGTGGCACCAATCAGTGGCTCACCAGCTGGATCAACCACACGTCCAGTTACCTTGTGATTACCGTTTTGTTGCACAGCCTGAGGCATTGATGCTTCAGGCGAGCCTACGGAATTTCCTACTGCATAAGCACTCGTTGGGGCTAACGCAATAGAAAGGGCAAAAGCGACTGAGAAATACAGATGCTTCTGCTTTGTTTCATGAATCATTCTCATTAGGTTCAGGGTTTAAATATTTATATTTTAGGTTCCTAATTGTTACTTATTAATCACAGCTGCATGAACAACTGCATTACCCCACTATCACCTTAATTATAGTAAGGTAATGATGGATAAAGAAACATTTTTTATTTACACAGGTTGTTTAACGTATAAACGTAAAGATTATTAATGAATAATAGGTTAGGTCAATTAACTCATAATAACGAGTGCAAAAGTATAAAATAAATTTGTAAACTGCCCTCCTTTTTGTAAAAAAAGTGAATAATATATTTGTTATTGCAAAAAAATAGAGATATACGTGTGGGTGTATATCTCTATTTTTTATGTAAACACGTAGATACTGTTTACCCGTTCTTTACATCAACTATCTTTGTTGGAGCCTGCTCCTTATTGCGACGATTAACAACAGTAATTACACTCTGTGCAAGACTGAGGAATGCCTGACCCGTAATGGTATCAACCTGTGAAGCTGCAGGTGTTCCGTTATCACCATTCTCGCAAATGCTCTGTACGATTGGAATCTGAGCAAGTAGCGGACAACCAAGTTCCTTCGCTAAGTTCTTGCAACCGTCTTTACCAAAGATATAGTATTTGTTCTCTGGGAGTTCGGCTGGTGTAAACCATGCCATATTTTCAACCAATCCGAGAATTGGAATATTCACCTTGTCATTGCGATACATATCAATACCCTTACGTGCATCTGCCAACGCTACATTCTGAGGAGTTGACACAATTACTGCACCCGTAATAGCAAGTGTCTGCATGAGTGTCAGATGAATATCGCTGGTTCCTGGTGGTGTATCGAGGATAAAGTAATCGAGTTCTCCCCAATCTGCATCAGCAATAAGCTGCTTAAGAGCTGAGGTTGCCATACTTCCACGCCAAAGGGTTGCTGTGTCTGGATTGACAAAGAAACCGATAGAAAGCAACTTCACACCATACTTCTCTACTGGTTCAATAAGCTGGCGTCCATCCTTTTCTACTCCGTATGGACGAGCATCTTCTACACCGAACATCTTTGGCATACTTGGACCGAAGATATCGGTATCGAGCAAACCTACCTTATAGCCAAGACGCGCCAAGGCAATAGCGAGGTTAGCAGAGACCGTACTCTTTCCTACTCCACCCTTGCCCGAACTAACAGCAATGATATTCTTCACCTGAGGCAACAACTTGCCCACCTCTGGGCGTGGTGCGTTCTTGAATTCCGTTGTAATAGTTACTTCAACGTCCTTACCAACTGAATAGTGAATCTGAGCTTCAGCAGCCTTAATAGTAGACTTGAGAAAAGGGTCGGTCTCGCGTGGGAAAATAAGCGTGAAGCTTACTTTGTTACCATTGATACTTGGTGTATCAGCGAGCATTTCACTTTCTATGATATTCTTTTTTGTTCCTGGATAAATTACTTTTTCCAGTGCATCTGTAATGAGTTTTGGATATAATGTCATTGTTTTATTATTTTATAATCTTTGGAGAATAAAGCTATCTCACTGCTATAAAAGCTTATATTCTTTCTTATTAGAATTTCACTTACTTCTTTAAGTTAACAAAAAGAATGCCACAACATAATCGGACACATTAGTTACCGTTATTTTGCGACTGCTCCCATTCTTCCCACTCTTTAGCAACAGCTTTCCAGTCGGTCATCTCTCCCGCTTCAATGGCTTGCTGTTCACGCGCAGCCTCATCACGAGCCTTGTCACGAGCACGTTTTGCTTTCATGTCGGCGATAGTGGCATCATCGAGAATCTGAATAGCCCCACGACGAATAGCATCCTGCAATTCCTCCTCGCCAAAAGCCTTTCCAGGCTCGTTAAAGTCAGAGATGTTAAACTCATAGATAGTACGGAGATCATGACGAACCAATTTCTGTTTCGCCCGATTACCCGCATTCTTCAATCGGAGTAGCTTTGCTATTTCTTTTATCTCGTCTTGTGCGAACTTATTTCTTCCCATGCTTTGATTCTTATTCAGATGCCATTGATGGCTTTCTTGTCTGCGAAGATAACAACAAATTCCCAATACTGCAAGTTTTTTTTAAGGAATACATTGCGCAAGGCATAATAAATTATCTAATAAAAACAAACTTTAGATAGCCTAACAATATGTATTATCATCTCAAAATGGAGTAATAAAGAAATGTGCTTCTACTTAAACTTTTAACCCAAACCTCTAAGTTTGCAATATGAATTGCAATAAATAAAGAGATTTGGATTTAATAACAGAATATTTTCTTAACCACCATGTATAATTGAACTAAATCAGAGAATACTTTGAAAAACAAACCAATAAGGACTTTTTAACCATACTTTTTTACGCTACAAGCAACAATAAAGGGAATGTTAAAAGCGTGTGTACAAACGTAGTTAAACCTATTTTCAACAATCAAAATAATATTAAATTGATTATTATAACCAATCAAAAAATAACCAATAAAGGTTAATAGTGTTTTTAATATTAAAAAAATATTTCTCAAAAAATTTGGTTGTTAATAAAAAAACGTGTATCTTTGCACCAAGTTTTTTTAGTGGTTAATTTAGTTTTAGTATTTAAACCTTGGGTGATGTGAATCAGTCAAGGTCTTTTTTTTATATATACTGAACCTCTGACACAAAATTCTTTTTATGCGTGAAATTAATTCATAACAGATAATTCACAGTTTCAACAAATCATTTTTATACTAATTATGTACGATATGAAATATGTTAATGACCGCATACGTCGACAAGATCGTCTGATGAATGAGGAAAGAGCTATAGAACTTCTACAAGATGGAGAATATGGAGTTTTGAGCATGGTATCAGAAGGTATGGGGTATGGTATTCCTGTAAACTTTGTATGGGACGGCAAAAATAGTATCTATATTCATTGTGCACCTGAAGGACGTAAATTAGTCGCTATTGAGCAGAATCCCAAAGTTTCGCTTTGTATCATTGGTAGAGTAAACTTATTGCCACGTAATTTTACCACAGAATATGAGAGTGCTATCTTCTTCGGTGAAGCTCATATTCATCTTTCTGAGGAAGAAAAGATGCATGCACTGCACCTATTGATAGACAAGTTATCACCTGATTTCAAAGAACTTGGTGATAAGTATGCGCATAAAAGTTTCCATAGAGTTGAGATTATCCGCGTAGACTTTACTGAGTTCAGCGGAAAACGGAAGAAAGTGCTTAAGTAATACATTGTTAATTATATAATTAAAGTTTCCCACCCAAATAAATAGATAGAAAAATAACAGCTTGTCGAATTGTAAATCAAATAATTCAAGAAAAAGAAAATCATGCAACATCCATATAAAAAATACGAACAGAGCAAGGCCTGGAACGTTATTAACAAGTTAATTGAAGATTTAGTTGATAATAATGATATTGAATTACAGACTCCAATAGAGTATGTTGTAGGTTATGTATGCAAAGGGGTATTAGATGGTCAAATACAATCTCATAATGATTTAGACTCAATCGCAGGGAACTAGACTGAACGAGCATTGAAGCCGAACATTATTAAGAGAAATATATCATCTGATGACGGTTTCCCCTAGTCAATGAAGCGAAAGATCGTGAAAAGGGAGCCAGAGTCCTTAATATGTTTACCCGCCCTTCCTTAATATTTTCGAGCATGAGGAGGGAAAGCAGGAAGTGAACAATGTGGCGAATAACTATAAATGGTATCAGAGAATGAAATTTAAGAAAGAAGATATCAGGGTGAGAACTAGATTTAACAAGTAAAGACTTCTTCGGTAATGAAAGGTAATACTTCCAAAAACATATTTCTGTTTCCATCGAGTTGAGATTATCCGCGTAGACTTTACTGAGTTCAGCGGAAAACGGAAGAAAGTGCTTAAGTAATACATTGTTAATTATATAACATAAGCAGATAACGGCCTGAAAAATCATTACATATATTCAAATAAAACATCTAAAAATAAAGACAAAAACACGCGTAAAAAGCAGGATTGCAACCAACAGGAAATCAAATAGTTAGAAAGTACCGAAAGAAAAGATGCTTAATTGGACTTCAAAAGGGCGTTAGTTAGACCTCAAAAGGGCATCTATTAAAAGCCTATTAGGCATCTTTTAGAAGCCAAAAGAGCATGTGTTAGCTTTGAACTGCATAAAAAAAACTTACACATTTCAATCAATATGAGAATAAGTGATACTGTTTTAAGAAGTGTATAAGCCTTTATTCTATTTTCAATCTACACTTTCTAATGGAAGAACCAGAAAAACACCATCTCATAAGACTTTACATGAAAGAATGTACATTATCTTTCATATAATAAAAAGTTTGGTAGTTTCAGTTCTTATTTGTATCTTTGCAGGTATTTAGAAAATAAGTAAAACAATTAGATAGTATGGCAAAGAAATTCGCCGAGCACAAGGGCCTTGACCTTGTTAGCACAAATCAGGAAGTATTGAAGGAGTGGGAGAAAAAAGATATCTTCCACAAGAGTATTGATGAACGTGAGGGCGAACCACAGTTCATCTTCTTTGAGGGGCCTCCATCAGCTAATGGTCATCCAGGTATTCATCATGTATTGGCACGTTCAATCAAGGATACTTTCAACCGCTACAAGACTATGCAAGGTTTTCAAGTGCATCGCAAGGCGGGTTGGGATACTCATGGATTGCCTGTAGAGTTGGGTGTAGAAAAAGAGTTGGGTATCACGAAGAAAGATATCGACAACCACGCATCTGACAAATATATTTCAACAGAGGAATACAACCATAAGTGTCGTGAGAATGTAATGAAGTTTACTGCTGAATGGCAGCAGTTGACAGAGGAGATGGGCTACTTCGTTGATATGGAACACCCATACATTACTTACGATAACAAATATATTGAGACGCTATGGTGGCTTCTCAAGCAACTCTATAACAAGGGTTTGCTGTATAAGGGCTATACCATTCAGCCTTATTCACCAGGCGCAGGTACTGGTTTGTCAAGCCATGAACTGAATCAGCCTGGCTGCTATCGTGACGTAAAGGACACTACCGTTACTGCACAATTTGCTATCCCTGCTGAGGATTGGAAAGCATTGGCTGAAAAGGCAAACTTGCCAAAGCAAACATGGGGTAAACCTTGCTTTGTTGCATGGACGACCACACCGTGGACCTTGCCTTCAAACGTTGCGCTTTGTGTTGGTCCAAAGATTGAATACGTTGTTGTTGAGACCTATAACCCATACGATGCAGAGAAGCTGACACTCGTTATGGCTGCAAGTCGTGTAGCTGCCTATCTGAAGTCAGAAGGCGAGATTACCGATGGTGGCGAATTGCCTGCCTACGATCGCGGTGATAAGTATGTTCCTTATCGTATTGTAGGTCGTGTGATGGGTACAGAGCTTGAAGGTCTGCACTATCAGCAACTGATGCCTTGGGTGAAGCCTGTTGAGCAGACTGGTGCTTTTGCACCAAAGTTTGTGAATGACTATGCTGCTGCTCACCCAGAGAAGGTGTTTGCAAGCGAAGATGGTCGTGATAAGTTTGTAGAGATGGAGAGCGAGGCTTTCCGTATCATCCTTGGCGATTACGTCACAACAGATGATGGTACGGGTATTGTACACATTGCTCCTACCTTCGGTGCGGACGATGCTAAGGTGGCTAAGGATGCAAATATCCCAGCACTTTATCTGATTTCAAAGAAGGGACAGACCCGTCCTATGGTTGACCTCCAAGGTAAATACTTTACTATCGAAGAGTTAGATCAGAACTTTGTTAAGGCTTGTGTAAATGAAAAGGCATACGGCCATCATGCTGGCGACTATGTGAAGAATGCATACGATCCTCGCTTCAACCCAGATGGTGTATGGGACAAGAAGGCTTCTGAAAAGGAAGAGGACTTGAACATCATCCTCTGTATGGAGATGAAGCAGGAGGGTACAGCTTTCAATATTCAGAAGCACGTACATAACTATCCTCACTGCTGGCGTACTGATAAGCCAATCCTCTACTACCCTCTCGACAGTTGGTTCATCAAGGACACTGCGAAGAAGGAACGTATGGTTGAGTTAAACAAGACTATCCGTTGGCAGCCAGAGTCAACTGGTACTGGTCGCTTCGGTAACTGGCTTGAGAACTTGAACGACTGGAACCTCAGCCGTTCACGTTTCTGGGGAACACCACTTCCTATCTGGCGCGATGAAAACCGTGGCGAGAAGTGTATTGGTTCTGTGGAGGAACTCTACAACGAGATTGAGAAGTCTGTTGCTGCAGGCATTATGGAGAAGAACCCACTGAAAGAAGCGGGCTTCGTAGTAGGTGACTTCAGCCAAGAGAACTATGATAAAATTGACCTTCACCGTCCATACGTTGACGATATCGTCCTTGTAAATGATGAAGGGAAACCAATGCATCGCGAGTCAGACCTTATTGACGTTTGGTTTGATAGCGGTTCAATGCCATATGCTCAGCTTCACTATCCATTTGAGGGCGAGATTAATGCAGAAGGTTTGAAGGCTACAGGTAAAACTGAGGCAGAGTATCGCAACCAGTTGGTACACTCATGCTATGAGGGTACGGCCGTTCCACCAGCATTCTTCCCAGCAGACTTTATTAACGAGGGTGTTGACCAAACGCGTGGTTGGTTCTTCACACTCCACGCTATTGCAACAATGGTGTTTGACTCTGTTGCCTTTAAGAACGTGATTTCAACAGGTCTTGTACTTGATGCAAAGGGTAACAAGATGAGTAAGCACGTGGGTAACGTTACCAACCCATTTGAGATGATGAATAAGTATGGTGCTGACCCTGTACGTTTCTATATGATGACGAACAGCGAACCATGGGATAACTTGAAGTTCGACCCAGAAGGTGTTGACGAGTGTCGCCGTAAGTTCTTCGGTACCTTATATAATACGTATAGTTTCTTTGCTCTTTATGCTAATGTTGATGGCTATGATGCCACAACATGTGAGGCAGTGAAGGCTGATGCACCAGAGATTGACCGTTGGATTATCTCTAAACTTAACTCACTCATCAAGGGTGTGACTGCAGAGTTAGAGGATTTCGACCCAACACGTGCAGGTCGCCTTATCGACTCATTTGTGAACAACGACCTTAGTAACTGGTACGTTCGTCTGAACCGTAAACGTTTCTGGGGTAAGGAAATGAGTGCTGACAAGAAGAGTGCATACGACACATTGTACACTTGTTTGATGACTGTTGCACGTCTGTTGGCTCCATTTGCTCCATTCTATGCTGACCAACTCTATTCAGACTTGGGTGGTAACTCGGAAAGCATCCACTTGGATCGCTGGCCAGTAGCAGACGAATCTGTTATTGATGCTGACCTTGAGGCACGTATGGATATGGCACAGCGCATCACATCAATGGTTCTCGCTCTGCGTCGTAAGGTGAATATTAAGGTACGCCAGCCATTGGCACAGATTATGGTTCCTGCTATCGACGCAACTCAGAAAAAACATATCGAAGCCGTTGCAGACCTTATCAAGCATGAGGTGAACGTTAAAGACCTTACTTTCGTTGAGGGTCAGGGCATCCTTGTAAAGAAGGTGAAGTGTAACTTCCGCGTCATGGGTAAGAAGTTCGGCAAGTTGATGAAGCAGGTAGCAGCCCGTATGGATGCTCTCTCACAGGAAGAGATTGCAGCTTTGGAGGCCGCAGGCGAATTCAACTTCGAGTTAGAAGGTCAGCCAATCAAGGTAGAGGCTGCAGATGTTGAAATCATCTCAGAGGATATTCCTGGCTGGTTGGTAAGTAACGAGGGTAACTTAACAGTTGCTCTTGAGGTTGAACTGACAGAAGAACTCCGTCGTGAGGGTATGGCACGTGAGTTAATCAATCGTATCCAGAACCTCCGTAAGGAGACTGGTCTTGAGATTACTGACCGTATCTCTGTCGTTATTGAGCCACAAGCAGAGGCTGCAGCAGCTGTTGAGTCATTCGGCGAACTGATTAAAGCGCAGGTTCTTGCCAATGACATTACACTTGCAGAGAACAATGGAGCAAATGTTGAGTTTGATGAGTTCAACCTCCATATAGAAATCAAGAAGAACTAAATGAAATAGTCGGGGTGTACGAATCGTACATCTATAAGCTAAGAACAATAGTGGACGTGTCACGTACACGTCCCTATTATCAGGCATCCGACAACCTCAAAATAGTATAGATTACTTTCATAACCTAATTCAATTGTTACTTTATGGAAAATAAGAAGCGTTATACCGACGAAGAACTTGAGGAGTTCCGTACGATAGTAAATGACAAGTTGGCGATTGCTAAGTCTGACTACGACGAGACGATGAGAATTCTGATGAATAAGAATACAAACGACGTTAATGACACATCGCCAACATATAAAGCGTTGGAAGAAGGTAGCTCAAACCAAACTAAGGAAGAGCTGGTACAGATGGCACAACGTCAGCAGAAGTTTATCCAAGCACTACAGGCTGCACTTGTCAGAATCAACAATAAGACTTATGGCATTGACCGTATCACTGGAGAACTTATTCCAAAGGAGAGACTGCGCATAGTACCACATGCAACACTGAGCGTAGCATCCAAGATGGCAAATAAAAATCACTAATGAGTAAACAGAAAAGACAAAGCTTGATAGCCACCTTACTAATTATTCTATTGATTGTGATAGACCAGATTATCAAGGTTGTTGTCAAGCTTAATATGAATTTAGGCGAGTCTATCCATATCTTCGATTGGTTCCAGATACAATTTATCGAGAATAATGGTATGGCATGGGGTATGGAATTAGGAAGCAAACTCTTCCTTAGTATATTCCGTATCGTTGCCATTGGTTTCCTTATTTGGTACATTTCTAATCGTATCAAACACGGAGCAAGAATGGGGTATATCATTGTCTTGTCTATGATAACTGCAGGGGCTGCGGGTAATATCTTTGACTCTCTCCTCTATGGTCAGTTCTTTACTGCCTCTACACCCTATTACATAGAAGGAGCCACACCTGCTACCCTCGTTTCGTGGGGAGAAGGCTATGCACCAGTACTAATGGGTAAAGTGGTAGATATGTTCTATTTCCCACTCTTCCACGGCACATTCCCAGACTGGTTCCCACTATGGGGTGGTGAGTCATTTACCTTCTTCTCTCCTATATTCAACTTTGCAGACTCTTGCATTTCTGTGGGTGTCATTACGATTATCCTTGCCTTCCGTAAAGATTTCAATGGTTGGGTACCAGCTATGGGCAAGAAGGTTACTGAGAAAGAAAATATTACTGATAATCAGTAGATAGATAATGAGAAGTAAATATCTGGTTCGTTCCTTCGCCACTCTTTGTTGGTTACTGCTTGCATTCTTCGTTGTAAGCTGTAAACCTTCTATCCCTTCTGAGTATATCCAACCTTCAGAGATGGAGGATATGCTCTACGACTACCACCTCTCCATGGCGATAGCCAATCGTGAAGGCTATACAGATGTCAGGCAACAAGCTTTTAAGCTCGCTGTAATGAAGAAGTATGACGTATCGGAAGAGAAGTTCGATAAGTCCCTTCAATACTACATGCGACATACCGAGAAGCTACATGACATCTATGTTGAACTCAGCAAACGACTGGAAAGTGAGGCACGTGCGCAAGGTGCGTCAGAGAGTGAGTTGGCTCAGTACGGTGATATTACTTCAAAGGGAGATACTACTGACATCTGGCGTGGTAACCGTACATTAATACTTTCTCCATATGCTCCAGTAGACCGTGAGTCCTTTGAAATCAAAGCAGACACAGCCTTCCACAAGGGCGACCGACTCCTCTTGAGTTTCGATTCACAGTTTATCATTCAGGATGGTATGCGTGATGCGATTATCATGATGGCCGTTACTTATTCAAATGATAGTATCGTCACACAATACCAGCATGTTACGTCAGACTCCCACAATACGATGACAATTGATGCTGGGGATTCTTTACGCATCAAGAATATTCGTGGCTACTTCCTAATGTTGAAGGGACAACAGCCTACGACTACTTTCAAGATGCTTATCCTCAATAACATCCATCTTGTTCGTATGCATGTCCGAAAGCAGGAGACAACACAACCAGCCGATTCTCTTAAAGGCTCCGACCCAATCAGAACGATTGGTGGCGCGCCTGTCAGTCCTCCAACAGACCCTAATCAACCAGCAGGACCACCAACAAGAACACCTGCTGATGCAATGAAGGAACGAGGAATACCTACCAAGCCCGATAAGTTATGACCGACAGTAAAAAGTCGATAAGACGTATCGGCACCAACATCATTGAAACAGCAGCAGGTAGAATAGAACAAGGAATTGTCGTTATTGAAGACGGAATTGTCCTTGAAACCTATCCGTTCACAGAGGAAGAACCGATGACAGAATGGACAACAGGTACTATCACCATACGCCTCGACAATGATGGTAAGTCCAGAGCCTACAAAGGCGACCAGTTACTGAAATGATTCTGTTGTCTTGCTATGTGCCAGACGACAGATACACCTATAAAAAGAAAAGATCTGATAGCTCATGAGTTTGTTATTCAATCTATTATTATCCATACTACCTTTCGGTTCACCAGTTCACGTTCCTGTACAACTGGCGGGCAATTTTGGAGAGCCTCGACCTAACCACTTCCACGGAGGTATTGATATCAAAACCGAACGTGAAGTAAATCTTGGTGTCTATTCTATTGCCGATGGCTATATTTCTGGTGCCATCGTTGAGAAATATGGATATGGGCGAGCTATCTTGGTCACTCATCCAAATGGATATACCAGTTGCTATGTTCATCTCAATCGCTTCACACCACAGATTGAAGCTGCCGTACGTAAGTGGCAATACCAGCATCAACAGTTTGCTTGCGATGTTAAATTCCGACCAGGAGAGTTCCCTGTAAAGAAAGGACAGTTCATCGCGCTTAGCGGTAATACTGGTTCATCACAAGGTCCACACATCCATTTAGAGATGCACAAGACCACAAATGGCAACCTTTATGACCCGCTCAATTTCTTAAAGGGCATCGTTAAAGACAAGACTGCTCCTGCTGTATATTCCTTTAAGGCATACCCTCAACCGGGAGAAGGAGTATTCCAACATAGTTCAGACTCACGCCTCTTCACCTTTGACAAGGGACACTTCCAAGCATGGGGAAAGGTTGGCTTTGGTGTAAGAGCCAGTGACCACATGGACTCTGTATATAATAATTTTGGGGTAAGATACACCCAGTTGTATTGTGATGGTAAATTAATATTCTCCTCAGATGTGAACAATATTCCTACAAGTTGCCACAGAATGGTTAATTCGTGGGGTGATTACGACCACTTCCTTTCTACAAAGATTTGGTTTATGAGGTCTTACATTGAGCCCGGTAATACGCTTCCTATCCTGCGAGCCGACGCTAACAGGGGTATTATCAACTTCAACCAGCAACGCGACTACCACCTTCGTTACGTCATAAAAGATGTCTTTGGCAATCAAACTATAAAAGAGTTCACTGTGAGAGGCGAACCTGAGGCTATTCCAATAGTTCATCGTCCAGACGGCATAAGCCCACTCTATTATAACAAAGACAATCATTTTGAGGCAGATGGGGTACGATTGAACATCCAAAAAGGTTTACTTGCAAAGAATGGCTGGTTACAACTACAACACGGCAATACAAGCAATGCACACTCTATGGCTTATAGCTTCTCTAAGGCTGCATATCCTCTATTCCACTATGCAGAGATAAGTCTCAAACCATCTGGTTCGGTACATGATCCGAAGAAGTTGTATGTTGCGATGCGTAACAGCTTAAACGCTGACGCCCCAGCATCCTATTGCGGTGGAACATATGCGAATGGTTGGGTTACAGGACGAATGCGCGAGTTGGCAAATGCCTACTTCCTTGCTTACGATGAGACCCCACCAACGATTACACAGCAGAATCTCAACCCACGCAATCTCTCCTTTAAGATAACTGACACAGGTAGCGGCTTACAAGGTTACAAGGCTTACCTCGATGGACAGTTTATTCTGCTACAGTTCGGTAAGAACAAAGAAATCTTCTTCTGTAACCTTGCAGAAACACCAATACGCCCTACTGGAAAGGAACGAATGTTGAAGATTATTGCAACCGACAACCGCAACAACAAGAAAGAATATCTGACTAAAATAAAGTATTAACAAAAAAATTGTAGAGTATGAAGAAATCATTCGCAACACTATTCTTCCTTACAATGATTACGTATGCTAATGCGTGTACAAACCTCATTGCAACAAAGGGAGCAACAACAGACGGTTCTGTCTTTGTTACTTACACCGCTGATGATTACGGTATGTTTACTAACCTATGTCATTATCCAGCAGGCACACACGCAAAAGGTGACCGCCGTGAGATTATTGACTATGATACTCACGAGAGCCATGGTTTTATTCCAGAGGCTCCTGTTACATACAATGTCATTGGAAACATTAATGAGTATCAGGTAAGTATTGGTGAAACAACCTATGGTGGTCGTGAAGAAATGGTTGACAAGACTGGTATTATCGATTATGGTTCATTGATGTATCTTGGTCTGCAACGTAGTAAGACTGCACGCGAGGCTATCAAGGTAATGACCTCACTCGTTGAGACTTATGGTTATAACTCTGGCGGTGAAACATTCACTATTGCTGACCCTAACGAGGTATGGTTGCTCGAGATGCAGGGTTGTGGTGGTGATAAAAAGCAGAAGGTTGTCTGGGTTGCTGTCCGCATCCCTGATGGTATGATTTCTGCTCATGCTAACCAGAGCCGCATTGGTCAGTTCTCGACTTATAACACAGAGGTCATCACCTCAAAGAACTGTATCAGCTTTGCACGTTCAAAGGGCTGGTTCACTGGAAAAGATAAGGACTTCAACTGGAAGATGACCTATGCAGCACCTGATTTCGGTGGTCATCGTTGGTGTGAAGCTCGTGTATGGAGCTACTTCAACCACTTCAAAGATATGTCACGTTGGTTGCCATGGGCATTGGGTAAAGACCCTAACGCAGAGGATATGCCACTTTGGATTGCACCCGATAAGAAAGTCGATTTACCTAAGATGGAAGCTTGTATGCGCGACCACTATGAGGGTACTCCTCTGTCACTCGATAAGGATATAGCACAGGGTATTTGGAACTCACCTTACCGTCCTACTCCACTAAAGTTTGAGGTGGATGGCAAGCAGTACTTCAACGAACGCCCTATCTCAACCCAGCAGACAGGTTTCTCTTACATTGCACAGCTCCGTTCATGGTTGCCACGTGAGATTGGTGGTATCCTTTGGTTTGGTAACGATGATGGCAATATGATTGCATACGTACCAATCTATTGTAGCAATACCGAGCGTGCTGAGTGTTTCAACACACCTGGCGCAGATGCTGTTACCTTCTCTGATAAGAATGCTTTCTGGGTATGCAACTGGGTTAGCAACATGGTTTACCCTCGATACTCTCAGCTCTTCCCAGCATTGAAAGAGGTGCGCGACTCACTCGACAACTCTTATTTTGCTGCACAGAAGGGTGTTGAAGAGAAGGCGCAGGCCCTCTATGCTACCGACAAGGCTGCTGCTGTGAAGTATCTCAACGACTACTCTGTTCAGAAGAGCAACGAAATGATTACACGTTGGCGTGAATTGGCTATCCATCTGATTGTGAAGTTCAACGATATGGCTATCAAGCCTGAGAAGGATGGCAAGTTCCTCCGTACTCCAACGGGTCTTGGAGAGCGTGTTCAGCGTCCAGGTTACAGCGACTACTTTAAGCGTGAGCTGGTAAAACAGACTGGTGACAAGTATACTATACCGAACAAGTAAACATCTAAAAGAAGGAAGTTTAGATGATAAATCAATTTAATCATCTGAATATTATATATTGATATAAGAGGCTATATTCGTCAGAGAGTATAGCCTCTTTGTTTATACAAAAGATAAGTTTTTCAAGAAATAACTTGAATTATTCCTAATATACATTACCTCAATTCCGCAGCATTATTCCTTGCGAGGTATTTTTATATATTGAAGTGACATTTTTGGGATTTATCCATTGATATGGGG
>CAUVDL010000024.1:0-34969 GCA_963550695.1 uncultured Prevotella sp.
GGACGAAATAAAGGGGGATAAAAAAGAGGGGGTATCAATTTTGACACACCCCCTTGTTTTTTTTGACTTTGTTCAAGATGTATTGAGACTGTCAATTGTTTATCCTATTGTCTTTCTCCGAAAAAGAAAACCTTTTTATTTTAATACTTATAACATATAGCTATAACTCTGGAAAATTATTACATATTTTCAAATAAAACATCTATAAATTTTACTTGTTTCTTATCCCGAGTTCAGGTTATTAGAAAACCTATTGTTTTGCAACGCAAAACCTACGCTTTTACCGTGTAAAACAGCCGCTTTCGCAATGCCAAATCGAAATTGTCATTTTTAGTAGAAATATCTTTACAAGACAAAGGCGTTTATCCTTCTTTATTTCTTTGGCATATTGTTCTACCAGCAGAGTTTCAAGACTTGCCCAAAAGATTTCCGTCGTTTTCATTTACCTTTATTCAATACCCATCAGTTCGCGCCAGCCGCCCAAGGTAAAATGTATATAATCGGTAATGATTTGGTTTATTCCAGTCTCGGTTAAGTCATCGTGAGTAACAATATATCTAATTACACCTGCCCACAAATCGCAGAGAATGCGGGTGAATTGTGGGGAAATGTCTGAATTGATATGTGGAAATAGGCTTTTTATGCGGGAGAGATAAGTTATTCCGTCGGTATATGTCGCTTCTAATAGTTGGTCAAAATAGTTCTCCAATGATGTGCCGGCAGTTTCGAATATAAGTAAACGCAATTCTTTCCGAAAGGGAACAATCAGCGATGCCACCTGTTCGTGCATCATCTCATAGTAGAATTCATGGTGAAATATGTCGAGCGTTATATATTCTTCGCTGCCAGTTTTGCTGCGATAATCCTTGAAAGCTTTGAAAAGAGGAGCAAGGACAGCCTTCAGTAAGTCGTCCTTGCCCTTATAGTAATTATATACATTGCCTACTGCTACTCCAGCTTTGTCGGCAATAGTCTTTATGGACGTATGCTTCACACCGTTCTTCATAAACTCGTTGCTTGCAACGATGAGTATCCGGTTGCGTATCTCGTCTTTCTGTATTTGCATAGACAGTAGCTTTTAGTAAATAGTAGGCACGATAGATTGTCTTATTCTGCAAAGCTATGGAAGAAGCTTGGATTCCCTTTTACCTGCATAATTGGTCCTGCTACCTTCATTGTTGCAGGGTCGTAGGTATAGAAGCCATTAGCCTTCTTGTTGGAACTGCCGAATACAATCAAGTTTCTGTGTTTGCCAATAGCGATGCCTTGTGGGTTGGAAATCTCCATTCCTTCGATAGTACTCATTGTCTTTTGTTTCAAATCAACTACAACAGGTATATTGGTAAAGCTTACATAAGGATTTTCAAAACCCTTTGAGTCGAGGGCAAACGAATTGGCATAGGTGTAGACCTTTCCGTTACCTGCGTAGTAGAATGTAGAGAAGAAGTCGGCAAACTTCGTTGGCAGTCCTGCTACTTCTACTTGGTCGAGGCGTATGCAATAGTCGGGGTCTATCTCGGTAGTTCCGTTCTTGATACGTGCAATACCGCCATGGAATTGTGGGATAAAGCCGAACGAACCGATACAGTTAATATAGATGTCTTTGTTTTCGTCTAAAAAGATAGAGCCTGGGTCGATGGGGCGGGTGGCAAAGCTCATTTCCAACGAAGTATTGACGATATGTTTCTCCACTTTATCGGTCTTTGTGTCTATTACTGCAAGCTCTATATTGTTGCGTGCCGGCATGAATTGAGCGTTCATTTGGTTGAGACCGACGAAGAGTTTTCCATCTCTTATGACCATAGCTGCAGGTGAAACATTTGTGTCTGCTTGTTTAAGACCGTTCAAATCAATCTCCGCAATACGGGTCATAGTGGTAGGATTGAATACTATTATGCTGCCTAAACCCTGCAAACTGACGTATGCTTTCTCGCTGTTCAGTTCAGTTACACAGCATGCGGCTGCCTTTGGTGGTATCTGCAGTGCGCCTTCCTTGTGCCATTTGTTGTCGGAATATATCCTATAACGTGTAATTTCAGCTTTCGTATTGCCCATATAGTCTGGCAAAACATAGATATTTCCCGATTTCGCAACTATCGGAGCGGTACCGAATCCTACAGGAATACCATTGCTATTGTCGTAGTTTCCTGGCACCATATCGGGGAGACTCTGCATGTAAACGCTGCCACTGTTTCCCTCAGGATTGGTGATACCAGCGGCAAAGATAATTCCCTTGAACGCCTTTCCTGTAGGTTCGTCGGGTTTTGGTGTAGGTTCGTCGTTGTGGCTGCATGAACTTACGAATGCCATCATTGCGATGGCGGGAAGGATAAATTTTAAATTTCTCATTGTTTTATATGTTTATTAATTAATTATTTAAATAGGTATCTCACCTTTATTCCTATGTAGCGACCTGGTAATGGGCGGTTTAATTCAGAAACAATACGACGGTTAGTAAGATTTTTAACCTTAAAAGTAATCGTCCAACGGTCGTTGCAGAAACTGTGTTCCAAGGCTGCGTCCATTGTCATCGAGGTTGGAATTTTGCGTTCTTGGTACTTGCTTACCTCAAAATCGTAAAAGTATTGATGTATATACGAAGCATCGAAAAGCAACCGTGTGTTCTGTCCGCTGCCACCAAAGAGGTTTTCTTTGTGCAGTTCGGCACCGAAGTTGGCAAGCAGATAAGGTACGTTGGGGATGCGCTTGTTGCGTGTAGGGTTCTCTACTTCTGTTCCTGGGATTGTTTTTCGGACGTCGCGAAGGTCTTGGTAGGTTCCGTTTGCGTAGAGATAGAGTAGTGGGCAGATGTCGCCCTTGGCTTCCAACTCTACTCCTTTCGTACGTACACTGCCGAAGTTTCGGTAGCGTGCCATGGTTGGAATCATGTCGGGGGTGAAGCGTATCATATCTTCCAACTGGTTGTAGAAGCCATTCAACTCTACTTCTATAAGTCCTCCATCTGCCTTTATGTGGCGATAGAGAAGTCCGAGGTTTACTCCTGATGTGCGTTCGGGTCTCAATGCTGGCGAGGCGAGTATCGAATAACCGTTGCCTATGAGTTCTTCGCTTGTCGGAATACGTACTTCCGAATTGAAAGAAGCCTTCAGCATTAAGTCGTTTGTGAATTTATAGCGCATGGCATTGCTGAATCCAATGTAGTTTTTGGAGGTTTTCACAGGTTGAGGCTCTTTCACAGAGTAGATGTCGATGCTACGAGAGTGAGATGAAAAGAGGAATTCCTTTAATGTAAAAGCATTCTGAAAACGTCCGTCGAAGAGTGTTAGATCGTACGAAAGTCCTACGGTCAGCGTTTTCATCTTGCTTGGGAAGTTGGCACGGAAGCCCAACGACTTGTCCATCAGCGAGTCGTTAGGGTGCAGGGAGTTATGGTCTGCGTAAATGTTAAGGTTCAATGCGTGGTGTATATCAAGGGTATAGCCCATATTGAGCTTTGCGGTCAGTTCGTTGGAGCGGTTGTTGCCGTCTGACGCAAAGTTGTTTTGCTCGCCTCCAAAAGATGAAACGGGCGGAAGCACCTTACCGTCCCAGTCGTAGCGATGTTCAGCCTTGTCGCACAATCCATATTTGCCGATGATGTAGCCTGCATTGAAATCGAAGTCCAAACCATCTAAAAAGAAGTTGTTACGTTTCAGTGTCAATGCTGTAACGTAATTGGTTGAATGGTTATAAGCCTCTCGTACGTTAAGGTCAATGCCCTGTATTTCCTGTCGAGTCTTCATAAAAATGAGTTCCCACTTCATCTCGTCGAACCACCATTGGGTAGCTTTTACCGACATACCTCCCATTATCTTGTTGAAACGGTCGTGGTCTCGTTCAACAATACGACCGTCAAGATTAGCCAAAGTCATTTTATAGTTGTTCTTGGCATACGACACCACACCGCCAACACCGAATTGCAAGCCACTCTTATGGTTGGTTCGTTTCAGTACGGAAGAGACTTGATGAGTATTGAACGACCCAATTTCGTAAGAAAAATCCAAATAAATGGGTGGATATTCCTTTGTTACAACATTGACAGCCCCGCCCAATGCCGAACCGCCAAACTTGTAAGGGACGATACCTTTATATACTTCTATACGTTCAATCATATTTGTAGGAATATCGTTCAGTGCCACGAAGTTGCTGAGTTGCGACATAGGTGTCTCGTCAATGTACATACCCATTCGCTTTCCCTCTAACCCACGAACCGATATACGCGATGCACTTCCCATACCACCAGTGTTCCGCACCGTAACGCCAACGGTGCGAGCGAGCACGTCGTTGATATTAGAGGCTGTGCCTTGCAGTTGCCGCTGCCCAATAACAGATATGGGCATGGCAGACTCTTTTAGCTTCCGCATCTCGCTTCGGGTAGTTACTGTTACTTCGTTCAGTATGTTGTCAATGGGCTTTAAGCGTATGTTGCAGCATACGCTGTCGCGCAATGCAATCTCCCGACTTTCTGTTTTATAGCCCAAATATTGAAAGTTCAATCGCACTTGCTGCCGTCCTTGAATATTCAGAGTGTAGCGACCATCGGCATCAGCAATCGTTCCTTTCCCATCTTTTGCTATCGAAACCCCTGCGCCAGCAATAGGCTCGCCAGTCTTATTGTCAGTAATCTGTCCATATACGATGGTTTTCTGTGCTGAGATTGTCATTGTGCACAACAGGCAAAGCAATGCCAAGCGAAGTCTCTTGCCGTACAACCGCACGTCAGTTCTCCTTAATACTTCTGCTGATGGTTCCTTCTTGGCTTTTGTCTCTTTCATAATAGAAATGTGGTAAAAACGAATATTATTCATAATTGTTCAAAAATAAAGTGCGCTATCTTTAATTCTGATAGCGCACTTTTTGTATTAGGGCATTGCCCTATAGTTTTATTTCTCTTCCTTTTTGGTATCATTTAAAGTTCTTTTTTATGTAAATATACAATTCGTGTGCAAAGGTAGGGTTAATATTATAAACTGTCAATACCTAAAAATGGGTAAATCTACCTTCTCGTTCATTTTAACCTGAACTCGGGATAATCATCTCGTTATTTTGATAATTCATTTATGCCAATACCATCTTAGCCTCATTCTTTTTCGATTGGGGCTAAAGTTTTTAAAATTGAAAGAATGTTGTCTTATCCCGAGTTCAGGTTAATCGGATTTCAAAAGGGCGTTAGTTAAACCTCAAAAGAGCACCTATTGCAAGTCAATTAGGCATCTTTTAGAAGCCAAAAGAGCATGTTCTGGATTCGAGATGTGTGAAAATAGTTTACAAATATCGCTTTGTATGGGAATAAATTGTTTGTAGAAGTCGGATAGATATAGTAACTATTTGCCTTTTCTGCATTTCATTTTGTAGTTTATCTCCCTTTTTTTGACCATTTAATTTGGAATAGTTATACCATACAAGTGTATAGGTCTTTATCCTAATACCAATCTATTCATTTAGTGGAAGAAACCATTATTTCCCGTTGGACACCTTTCCCATTTTTCGATAAATAGGAGAAATGTTTATTTTCTATTGTGCCCGGCACTCCTCTCTCTCGGAGAGGGGTTGGGGGAGAGGACTTTAATAATCCTCCTTATACTTATCCGTCTCAATATAGATATAAATCTTGTAGTCAGGGAAGGCACCACGCATATTCTTCTCAATGTCGTTAACTAACTGAGGGGCTTGTGCTTCGTATTCACTCTTGACGTCAATCTTTGCAGTGACAAGGATGTCATTAGGACCGAGGTGAATAGTCTTGACGTTGATGAGGCGGTCGACTTCTGTTCTATTAAATACCTCCTTGATACGTGATAGGTCTTTTTGTGTAACACTCTCTCCAATAAGCAGACTATAGAACTCACGTGCCAAGAAAAGGGCAGCTGCACAGAGGAGTACGCCAATCAGTACACCCGAAAGGGCATCATAAAATGGATTACCTGTGAAGTGGGTGAGAAGCGTACCGCCTAAGGCTATTATCAGACCAATGACAGCACAACTGTCTTCTGCGAAGATGATGAGGATTTCGCTGTGACGGCTCTCTCGTAGGAAACGATACAGTGAAAGATTGTCCTTGTTCAGCTCCTTTATTTCCTTGAAGGCAACGCGTAGGCTGCCTAATTCTACTAAGAGTCCGAAGATAAGAATAGCGATGATGAGCCACGTATTCTCCAAGCTGTGCTCTGGATGAAATAGCTTCTCTGCTGCTTCCATGATACCTAATGCACCACCAGCGAAGAACAACATCATTGCAACAACCAAGCTATAGAAATACTTAGCACGTGCTTGTCCGAACGGATGCTGCTCTGTTGCCTTTACAGTTGACTGTCGGTTGCCCACCAATAGCAGTATCTGATTACCACAATCCACAACACTATGGATAGACTCATTCAACATAGCAGCTGAACCTGACACTGCAAAACCAACAAACTTTGAAATCGCTACCAAGATGTTTGCACCTAAGGCAGCGATAACACTCATCATTCCTCCACTTTTCTTTTCCTTTTCCATATCCTGTTTTAAGCTTTTTAACATTGGTCTGTTATTACCAGATGTATTTTATAACGTGCTTACTACTATCTTGTTTGTTATTTTCATTTGGTGTCGTCAGCACTTCCTCTATGCGGGTGGGACGTCCTTCCTTATCATACTCCGTTGTCAGTTGTGCCTTGAGATTAAAGTCTTTATTTTTTGTACTGAGGCTATAGCTGCTAATATCTCCTTTCGGAATAACACCCATATAGCCTAAGGTGATGAAGGGGATGGGTATTCTTATACCACTACCAAACATCCAAAAGTAATAGAGGTTATGGTAGTTTGTTTTCTCCCCAGTATCTCTGTAAGTGATATTTACTGCTTTATCAGGTAATATCTTCTCTCCCTTCCATTGGAGGATGTTGATTTGTCTCCCACAGAGTGTGTTAGGTGTGTCACGACAAACGAGTCTTCGCTTATTGTCGTAGCTGTATGTGTAGTGCCAGGAACTGTTATCTGATTCTACGATAAGGCCATTCTTAACTATGAAATAGTCATTGAAGCATTCGTCTAACTGGTTTTTAATATGAGTCTTATGAATGAAAATGGTGTCACCAGTGTAGGAGTAAGTGTAATCATCCAAGCTGTCTGTACCCACACGCTCTATGATGAGCTGTCCTTTTTTATTGCAATAATAGGTGATAGTGTCCTTACTCTTCTCCGCTTTCGTTGTCACGTCTTTGATAATTGTCAGATAACGATGCAGTTGTTCTCCGTGATAAGTTATCTCTTCGGCTATTCCAGAAGGAACAGACGAACATGAGAAAAAGAAACTAACAGCTATGATAGCTAATAAGAACAGTCTGATGTCTTTGTATAAGTCTTTCTTCATTTGTTCTTGATAGTTAAAGGAGTTTGTTTGTATATGTGGAGTTCTGCAATGTTGAATAGGAGATAGTGAGTAGCAGTAAGGGACACATATTTCCTTTTTAAAGCGAGAAACAAGCTTGTTCAAGTCTTGTTCTTCGTACAGTTAGCCTTACTTCTTTGCAGCCTTCTGCGCCTCTTTTACCATTTTTAGACGCTCCTCATAGATAGGACGCCACTTGTTGATCATTGCTTGAAGGTCCTTACTTCTCTGCTCCAAGTCACGGTATTCGTCTGTATTAGTTTCGTTGTTCTGACTCTTCATTAGCATCTGTTGCAGCATTAGTTTTTGCTGTTCATCAGCCTTTTGAAGCTGTGCACCAAGCTTTTCAAGATTCTCCATAAAAGCCAGCGCACGGTCAATATGATTTTCTTTTTCCATCGTTTGACTATCTTTTAATGTCTTTTTTATGCGTACAAAGTTACAGAAAAAGTTCAGTATCACCACTGCTTCCAAATTATTTTCATGAAGAAAATAATTTCTTTTCATGAAAAAAAATATTTTTCTTCGCGTAAATAAATATTTCTTTTCACGAAAATAATTCGCAGTTGGTTGTTTTCTTTCGAATCTTCGTACGTAAGACGGGATTTTATAGTATCTTTGCAAGTAGATAAAAGAACACTTTTTAGATGGAAAATAAGAAACAGATAGATTGCTTTCTACCGTATAGTACAGCTGCAATGATGCAGGCGCTTGCGGCACAGTTGTACGAGGACGGTGTGGTGGACAATATATATATGTTAGCTGCAGATGTCCTACCTACAGAGGCATTGCCTCAGTATGCGCATCAGCTGCAGGCAGGGAACTTGCTTTCTCTGGCTACTATGCGCCTTATAGCGACAACAGCAACAGCCGATTATGCCCTGCTTTATTTGAAGCAAGGTCCTGTCACGTTAGGCTATCATGCGCTTGAGCGTATGCTGCAGGTGGCAGAGGAGACTGGTGCAGCAATGGTTTATGCTGACCATTACTCAGTGGAAGCAGGCAAGACTGTGAAGCATCCCGTTATTGCTTATCAATTGGGCAGTATCCGTGATGACTTCGATTTTGGTTCTGTTGTACTTCTCAAGACGGAGTATCTGAAGGAGTATGCAGCGAGAGAGGTGGTAAAGGATTATCAGTTTGCAGGCTGGTACGACCTTCGTCTCTTCCTCAGTCGTAAGGGAGAACTCTTCCATCTGAATGAATATCTTTATACGGAGGAAGAAGACGACCTACGTGCAAGTGGCGAGAAGCAGTTTGATTATGTGAATCCACGCAATCGTGAGGTACAGATTGAGATGGAGCAGGCTGCAACGGCACATCTCTCTGCTATCAAAGCCTTAGTTGATACAGCACAATATGCACAGCCTGACTTCTCTGGTGAGGCTTTCCCAGTAGAGGCATCAGTGGTGATTCCTGTCTTTAATCGTGAGAAGACTGTGCGCGATGCGGTGGTTTCAGCCCTCTCACAGAAGGCAGACTTCCCTTTTAACGTTATCGTTGTCGACAATCATTCGACAGATGGTACGACGGAGATACTGTCTTCTTTGGCTGCAGATGAACGCCTTGTGCATCTTATTCCTACACGTACAGACCTCGGTATAGGTGGCTGCTGGAATTATGCTATCAATGATGCACATTGTGGTCGCTTTGCTGTTCAGTTGGATAGTGATGACCTTTATTCTTCAGAGAATACCTTGCAGGCTATTGTCAATGCTTTCCACGAGCAGAAGGCAGCAATGATTGTTGGTTCTTATCGTATGTGCGACTTCGATCTTAATACCCTTCCACCGGGCTTGATTAGCCATAATGAGTGGACAGAGGATAATGGCTGCAACAATGCCCTGCGTATCAACGGACTCGGTGCGCCACGTGCTTTCTTCACTCCTTTGGTTCGTCAGCATCAGTTCCCTAACACAAGTTATGGCGAAGACTATGCGATGGGCTTGGCTTTCAGCCGTCGTTTCCGTATCGGACGAATCTATGATGAACTTTATCTGTGCCGTCGTTGGGGTGGGAACAGCGATGCAGTACTGAGCATTGATAAGGTAAATGCTAACAATCACTATAAAGATCTGCTGCGTACAGTTGAGATTCTGGCTCGTCAGAAACAGAATCAAGAAAGAGAGAAAGGGCTAACTGATTTTTTTCATAACCAGCTGAACCAATGGCAAGACGTAGCAAAACGTTTTGAAGAGTTGAAAGGTGTGCAGACGCGTGAGGTGGGTTCAGCCCTTGCGCAATTCAATCCTGCACGCTTGGTGAGTACAGGAGCAAAGATTGATAAGGCCACATTGGCTAAGCGTCCATGCTTTCTTTGTGAAAAGAATCGTCCAGGAGAGCAGATTGTTCTGCCTTTTGGCGATGATTTTGATATCCTTGTCAATCCTTTCCCAATTCTTCCAGTTCATTTCACGATACCTTCTCGCCATCATCAACTGCAAGCAATAGCAGAGAATTACGTACAGATACATCGCTTGTTGAGGGCTTATCCACAGCTAATGGTTTTCTACAACGGTCCGAAGTGTGGGGCCAGTGCACCTGACCACCTGCACTTTCAGGCTGGAACAAGCGGAATACTCCCTTTGCAACGTGACTGGCAACGGCTTTATGAGACTTCTGTTCCGCTCTTGAAACTGAATGATGCGGAGGGAATTTACGAGATAAAGGACTATATCTGTCCAGCTTTCGCCATCGTGAGTCATACAGAGAAGCATGATAAAGAGTTGTTCAACTATTTATATGAGTCATTGCCTTTGAAGGAAGATGAGACAGAGCCAATGATGAATATCGTGGCTTGGCGCAGCGAGGAAGGCTTTGTGTCGGTTGTGTTCCCACGTGAGAAGCACCGCCCTGATTGCTATTCGGCAGAAGGAGAGGCGCAATGTCTGGTCAGTCCGGGTAGCTTGGATATGGCAGGATTGCTGATATTACCTCGTCAGAGCGACTTTGAAGGGATGACAGCAGAACGCGCTGAGGCTATTTTGCGTGAGGTGTCGCTGTCAGATGAGGCGATGGAAGAAGTCGTGAAGCGGATTTACAATAGGGCTGTTGACCTTACCTTCGATGATTGGAAACAGGAACCAGTGGTTTCAGTAGGTATTGTTAGTGGTGACGAAATACGTTTCCAACTGAATGGTACTTATATAATTGGAAACAAGGAGGTGACAGGTAAGCAGACTGTAAAGTTCAAAGACGGACAGATTCTGTGGGATTCCGCGGTTTATCAGGAACTTTGTTTTATTCCACAAGAGGATGAAATGTCCTTCACTTTGGAAGATGTTACTATCGGAGTAGACTTCCATTGGGAGCGTAAAGAGGCACAAACCTTCCTCGGCAAGCTACGCTTTGTTGTTGATGGAGATAAACTCTGGGCTATTAATGAACTACCTGTAGAACGTTATTTAGCAAGTGTTATATCAAGTGAGATGAGTGCCACATCTTCTCTTGAGCTTTTGAAGGCACATGCTGTAATCTCTCGCAGTTGGCTATTGGTACAGATGAGACGACGAAAAGCCATTGAAATGGGTGTTCAGACAGCATCTGCACCAGTAAAAGTGTCGGATGAAGAAGGTGTTGTTTGGTATGATAGTGATGCACATACCTTGTTTGATGTCTGTGCAGACGACCATTGTCAACGTTATCAGGGTATCACGAAGGCAACGAGTCCACATGTTGAAGAGGCTATCAAGGCTACGCGCGGACAGTTGCTGATGAATGGAAAAGAAATCTGCGATGCCCGTTTCAGTAAGTGTTGTGGTGGTATTTCGGAGGAATATGAATACTGTTGGGACAATAATCATAAGCCATACCTGCTCTCGGTAGTAGACAATGCACCTTTGGGGACAGCCCCTACAATAGATCTCACTGATGAGAAGACTGCACAGGAGTGGATTCTTTCTTCGCCAGAGGCGTTTTGTAATACAAAGGATGCGGCAGTCTTGGGGCAGGTCCTTAATAACTACGATCAAGAGACACAGGACTTTTATCGTTGGACAGTAGACTTCACGCAATCAGAACTTGCTGAACTAATCCGTCGTAAGAGTGGTCTTGATTTCGGAGAGATTATTGACCTCCAACCTTTGGAGCGTGGTAAGAGCGGTCGTATCACTCGTTTGAAGATTGTAGGAACAAAGCTTACCCGTATTATTGGTAAGGAGTTAGAGATAAGACGTACGTTAAGTGAGAGCCATCTTTATAGCTCTGCTTTTGTCGTAGAACGTAGTGAGATTGTGAATGACGTCCCACAGCACTTCCATCTTGTTGGCGCAGGGTGGGGACATGGTGTTGGCTTGTGTCAGATTGGTGCTGCTGTGATGGGCGAGAGGGGCTATAGATATGACGAAATTCTTCATCACTATTATCAGACAGCAGCTATTGAAGCACAATACAAATAAAGCATAAGGAGATGCACGAGGAGCAGAAGATAATCAATGGAATTCCTATTGTAGACCAGTGGCGTAGCTATTGGATCTGGATTCCTACACTCTATTTGACACGTGGACTACCGTATGTTATCTTGTTGATGACTTCATTAGTCTATTTCAACAGAATGGGCTTGTCGAATGGTGCTATCACGCTGACGACTTCGTGGTTAATATTGCCCTTTATTCTCCGACCTTTGTTAGGTAGATTGGTCGTTGGCTATTGGAGCAAGTATGCATGGATAATTCTGACAGAGTTTGTTATGGCACTGAGCCTTGGTGGATTAGCGTATACTGCATCATCTGCTGACTGGTTTGAGTGGACAGTTTTTTTCTTAATGATAATCGCAACGATGGCTGCCTTGCATGATGTGGCTATTGAAAGGCTTTATAAGCGTGAAGCCGCCTTGCATAATTGTCCTGCTTTTATTGGCACGCGCGCCATTTCTTATATGCTTTCTATTATTGTTGGAATGGCTATCCCTGTTACGATAGCAGGAAACTTAGAGGTTATTTATAGGACTGTTGCACCTTCGTGGGCAACTATTTACAGGGTACTGTCAGTTTTAATGACTTGCTTGATGATACTTCATGCAATTACACTTCCCAAAGATAATATTCATGCGAACCTTCCGATATGGACGGGAGTGACACGTCAATGGTGGCATGATGTCAAGGCTGCTTTTGTTCGTCGTCCTCATTATGTGGCAAACTTGTGTTTCCTTTTTGCCTTTCTAATACCCGAAGGGATGTTTTTTAGAATAGCACCACTCTTCTTGATAGACCCAGGAAGTAATGCAGGATTGGCTCTTTCACCACAGGAGTTAGGATTAGTGTTAGGCACAGTAGGTACGTTCTCGTTAATTGGGGGCAGTGCCTTAGGAATTAATTTGGTACGTCGTGATGGCTTGAAACGTTGGTTGTGGCTGTTTGTTATAGCTTTGACCTTGCCAAAGTTTGTCTTTGTCTACCTCAGTTATTACTTTGTCTCCACCTTGTCAATTATCAATCTTTGTATGATTGTCGAACAGTTCGGGGCAGGTCTTGGACTAATAGTTTATGTTGTATGGCTTGCTCATTGTACGAAAGGAGCCCACTCTACATTTACCTATTCGATAGGTACTGCAATAACAGCCTTCTCACTGGTGATGACTGGATGGTTTACAGGTTTCTTGCAGGAGTATGTGGGCTATCGTCTGTTCTTCCTTCTTGTGGCTATGTTGGGAGTTATCAGCTTTATTGTGACCTACTTTATACCCGTAACAAAGGAGATAGGAAAGCGAAAAAGGATGGTCTAAGCCTATTTAACATGGCGGTTCTGATGTTTTGTTTTCAGCCGTTAACCTTTATAAAAAAGTAATGATTTTGTTTGTGTCTCACGAAAAATGTTGTACTTTCGCAAATAGATAGTTATAAAAAATAGTAAATAAAATGAAGATTAAGTATTTCTTAATGGCAGCTGTTGTCGCTTTGATGACAGCCTGTGGTACGGCTTCAAAAGTTCCTTTGACGGGTCGTACACATCGTATCAGTATTTCTGATGCGCAGCTTCTTAGCCTCAGTAATCAGGAATATACAAAGTTTATGGCATCAGCAAAGCGTTCTACTGATGCAAAGAATACGGCAATGGTTCAGCGTGTAGGTCGCAACCTCGCTAATGCGGTGGAGACTTACTTGCGTAATAACGGTTATGCTAATGAGATTAATAACTTCAAGTGGGAGTTTAATCTTGTTCAAGATAAGCAAGCTAACGCTTTTTGTATGCCTGGAGGTAAGATAGTTGTTTATGAGGGCTTATTACCTTATACACAGAATGAGGCAAGTCTGGCAATCGTTTTGGGGCATGAGATTGCGCATGCTGTAGCTAAGCACAGTGCTGAGCAGATTACAAAGCAGATGAATCAGCAGATGGGAACCAGTATTTTGGGTACTGTCTTGAACTCTGCTGTTGGTAGTGGAGTAGGCGATATTGCTTCACAGGTAGCGGGTGGATACTTTTCTTTCCGTAATTTGAAGTACAGTCGTGATAATGAGAGTGAGGCTGATTATATGGGACTTATCTTTGCTGCAATGGCTGGATATGACCCAGCAAATGCCGTAACATTCTGGCAACGAATGGCATCAGCAACTAATAGTAATCGTTCTGAGATTCTGAGTGATCACCCTTCTGATGCTCGTCGTATTGAGAATATCAAGAAGTGGCTGCCAGAAGCTGAGAAATATTATCGTGGTCGTGGCTCTAATCGTGTCTCTTCTGCAGGATATTCACAGTCGTCTGGGACATTACATATAGGCGGTTCTTCGTCTTCTAAACGCTCAAATAGGCGTTGATAAAGTTGGTTAACTATCCTTTTTGACATCTTCTTACGGCTATTTGCTTTTTTCAAGGACGAAAGCAAATAGCCGTAATTTTTATATGATCATTACTGTTTGATGAAAAACGAAAAGACATTCTTTTGTTTGCGAAATTCTTCTCAAATTAACATAATCATATAAGACTCGGAAGAATAAAACTCTTTAGACCAAATATTTCTATTTGTTTTTTGCTTGAATAGCTTACTTTTGACGGCTGATCAACTCTATTTTTATAGTATATTATAAGCTGATGAGTACTCCGCACCAATGGTGCGAAGTACTAACACGATATGTGCTAAGCATCAACACATCATGTGCTAAGCACCAATACGTTGGTTGTATATATGCAGATAGGAGCATAATGGTCATCATAAAGACTATCAAAAGCCGCTAATGGCTAACATGTGCGCAATGTTTATTAGAGGTTATGATTTGTATTATATCGTCATCTTACAAAGAAATACCTTTCTGATAGCTGGTAAGTAGCTGCTAAAGTGTTATTTTTTCATTGAAAGATTTGATAGAATCATCTTTTTTTATTATCTTTACATGCGGAATTAAACCTTTATAACGATGATGGATTATCTGATACAAAACCTGTGGTTAACATGGTTGTTAGTAGGTCTTGTTTGTCTGATTTTAGAGATGATGAACGGAGATTTCTACATTATGTGCTTTGCAATAGGTAGTTTCTGTGCTTCACTTGCTTCTGCATTCACAGATAGTATTGTTGTTCAAGTTATCGTGTTTGTAGTTTTCTCGGTATTGAGTATATTCTTGGTACGGCCGATAGCGTTGAAATACCTGCATCAAGGTGCGGATAAAAGATTAAGTAATGCAGATGCATTGATTGGTCGTGAAGGAAAGGTTACAGATACGATAGAGGCTGGTGGATACGGCAGAGTAAAGATTGACGGTGACTCATGGAAGGCGCAGGCGGTTGACGGAATGGAAATAAATTCGGGTGCTGCTGTGCGTATTTTACGACTTGACTCTATTATCGCAACGGTTGAACGTTGTTAAATAGTAATCTGAAAATAATTAAATAACAAATAATAACCTTCGGTTTCTCCCCTCATTTAAGTAATAAAATACCTGGGGTGAGGAATTAAAAACTTTAAAGCTTATGGATATGATAGCTTATGTGCTGATTGCAATTGTTGTGTTAGCACTCGTTTTTGCCAAGATGTCTATTGTGATTATTTCACAGAGTGAAACAAAGATTATCGAACGTCTTGGTAAGTATTATGCAACCCTTCAACCAGGTATCAATATTATTATACCTTTCATAGATCATGCAAAAGATATTGTAGCATTGCGTGCTGGACGTTATACCTATACAAATTCCATCGATTTGCGTGAGCAGGTGTATGACTTCGACCGCCAGAATGTAATTACAAAGGATAATATTCAGATGCAGATTAATGCGCTGCTTTATTTCCAAATCATCGATCCGTTCAAGGCTGTTTATGAGATTAATAACTTGCCAAATGCGATTGAGAAGTTAACACAGACTACACTTCGTAACATCATTGGTGAGATGGAACTTGATCAGACATTGACTTCTCGTGATACGATTAATACTAAACTGCGTGCCGTTCTTGATGATGCTACAAACAAGTGGGGTATCAAGGTGAATCGTGTCGAGCTTCAGGATATTACTCCTCCAGCAAGTGTTTCTGAGGCAATGGAGAAGCAGATGCAGGCTGAACGTAATAAACGAGCAACCATCCTTACCAGTGAAGGACAGAAGCAGTCGGCTATTCTCCAGTCTGAAGGTGAGAAGCAGGCTGCTATCAACCGCGCTGAAGCTAACAAACAGCAGCAGATTCTCATTGCAGAAGGTGAGGCAGAGGCTCGCATTCGTAAGGCTGAAGCTGAGGCAATTGCCATTCAGAAGATTACAGATGCTGTTGGAAAGAGCACGAATCCTGCAAACTATCTTATTGCACAGAAGTACATTCAGATGCTTACAGAACTCGCACAGAACAACAATCAGAAGACAGTTTATCTCCCATTTGAGGCAAGTAACCTGATGGGTTCTATTGGTGGGATTAAAGACATGTTTAAGTAATACGCTTGTTAAGCGTCACTTCTGCTGCAAACAATAAATATAAACACTAAAATAGACAACTACTCCGTAAGGATCTCTTGCTATAAAGAAACTTACGGAGTGGGGCTTTAAAGAAATGAAAAAACTTTGTATCTTTTGTGGTGCACGTCCTAACTTTATAAAAGTAGCACCAATTATCAGGGTAATCAATAGACTTTCTGAGGAGAATAGTTCTCATAAGGTTTCTTATTCACTGGTTTATGCAGGTAGTGAGAATGATCCTACACTCGAAGATCAGCTCTTTGAGAATCTCTCTATTCGTAGACCAGATGTTTATCTTGGTGTTGAATGTGAGAACTTGAATGAGCTTACAGGTCAGGTAATGTCTAAGTTTGAGAAGTATCTACAAGAGAATCCATCTGATGTGGTTATCGTTGTAGACGATCTTGCTTCTACAATGGCAGCCGCTATTGTGACTAAGAAGCAAGCAATCACCCTTGCTCATATTGCAGCTGGCACTCGGTCTTTTGATATTACGATGCCTAAGGAAATCAATCGCTTGGTGATTGACGGTCTTTCAGACATACTCTTTACAGCCGGATTTAGCAATAACAGCATTGCTAATAAGGAAGGGGCAGAACTCTCGAAGGTTTATATGGTGGGTAATATCCTCATTGATAATATCCGCTATGACCGTGAGCGTATTGAGGGTATGAGGCTCTCGGATATTGATGAGTTGGCTGGCTTACCTTTGAAAGAGGGTAATTACCTTGTCTTCACATTGAATCGTAAGGCTTTGTTGGCAGACCAAGACAATCTTGAACGAATGTTACACGTGTTGAGCGAGACAGCAGGTGAGACACCTATTATTGCTCCTCTCCGTGAGTCAGCAGTGCAGGTTATCATGGCACTTAGCTTGAAGAAGAATATTAAACTCCATAACCTCCATATCGTAAAACCATTGGGTTATCTTGAATTTGCTTATCTTACAGCTCATGCTAAGGGAATCATTACTGACTCTGGTAACGTTGCAGAGGAGGCAACATTCAATGGTGTGCCATGTATTACGCTCAATAGCTATACAGAGCATATTGAAACAGCGAAGGTAGGTTCTAATGTTTTGGTTGGTGAAGACCCAGAGTTGCTCCGTTCGGCATTGTCTGATATGGTGGCAGGAACATGGAAGAAGTGTGGTGTTCCAGAACGTTGGGATGGCCGTTCAGCTGAGCGTGTTGTTCAAATCCTACTCGAACGTCATTAATTAGCATTTATATTGAGAGTGGCTTTAACTCTCTTAATGTAAGGACAGATATTCTTGTTGTTTGCTATCATTATTGAATAGTCGGACAATAGAGGGTATCTGTCTTTATTGTTTCAATAGGATAAATGTTCAAAGGACTAAATGCGGCTTTTATGTGTGGAGTATAATGTAATAAAGTTCGTAAGATATTGTGCGGTAATTTGTGCTTAGCACCATTGGTGTTTACCAACAACACGACATGTGCGGAGTATCAACACATTGGATGAAGAGCGGAGGAGCGGAGTATTATGGTTGTTGTCGTGTGGAAAGTAGTCCGTTTTTTGGAAACTATTATGGGGAATGTTTACTATATAGTTGTATTTCTTAATCAGAGAATCTCTCCTTACCAGTAATTATAATTATGGATTTTGGATTTTGAATTATGAATTATTTATTACCTTTGCATGAGTATATTAAAGGGCATTAGCTTATGCATGGACATACAGATAATTATACCTTCCTAACGCAAGCACCAGTTCATCGAGTCATTGTCACGATGGCTATACCGACTATTATTTCAATGCTTGTGACGGGATTATACAATATTGCCGACACGTTCTTTGTTGGTAAGATTGATACACAAGCAACTGCAGCAGTGGGAATAGTGTTCTCTCTAATGTTTTTTGTGCAGGCAATGGGCTTTTTCTTTGGGCATGGTTCGGGCAATTATATCTCTCGTGAGTTGGGGGCACGTCGCCATGAGAACGCTGTAAAAATGGCTTCCACAGGATTTTTTAGCTCGTTCTTTTTTGGATTAGTTGTCCTTGTTCTTGGTGAAATATTTCTCACGCCACTCTCTCTGATGCTTGGAAGTACAGCTACCATTCTTCCTTACACAGAAGACTATATGCAAGTTATCCTACTTGGCGCACCTTTCTTGACATCATCACTTACTTTAAACAACCAGATGCGATTGCAAGGAAACGCCAACTTTGCGATGTATGGTATTGTGACAGGTGCTATTTTAAACGTATTTCTTGACCCTTTCTTTATCTTTACTTGTGGTCTGGGAGTTAGTGGAGCAGCTTGGGCAACAGTCGTAGGACAGTTTGTTTCCTTTGTCATACTTTTCTTTATGGCGCGTAGGGGAGAAAATATAGCTATTCGCTTTCGGAATTTCTCGCCCTCAATACAGAGGTATAAGGAGATATTCTATGGGGGTAGTCCTTCCATGATGAGGCAGGGCTTGGCATGTGTTGCCACTATGTCATTAAACTTTGCAGCAGGTGCTTATGGTGACTCGGCTATCGCGGCGATGAGTATTGTTAGTCGTATAGCAATGCTTTCTTTCGCTGTTGTGATTGGATTGGGTCAGGGTTTTCAGCCTGTCTGTGGCTTTTGTTATGGAGCAGGCTTATATGATCGTTTGAAAGAGGCCTATAAATTCACGGTTACTATCGGTACTATTTTCCTTGTTGTGTTGGCTATTGTTGGCTGGATGATAAGTGGAACGTTGATAGGTGTTTTCCGTGATGACCCCGAAGTGATTGCTATTGGAATTGTTGCATTGCGATGGCAGCTTTGTGTTTTCCCTGTTAACGCACTTATATTGGCAAGTAATATGCTTGCTCAGACCTGCCGTAAGCCGTGGCGTGCAAATATTTTGGCTGCAGCCCGACAAGGTTTGTTCTTTATTCCGTTGATATTTATTCTTCCATCTTATTTTGGACTGTTAGGTGTTGAGATGTGTCAAGCCGTCAGTGACGTGCTCTCTTTCACGCTTACAGTACCTATTGTTATTTACACTTTCCGTGAGTTTACACGTGAAGCAGCAGCAAAGAAAACAACAGTATGAGTACACTTTATATTAAAAATATGGTTTGTGACCGCTGTAAAATGGCTGTTAGCCAAACTTTGCAGCAGCTTGATTTACACCCTACAAAGGTTGAGTTGGGTGAGGTTAGTGTTGAAGAAGTTCTATCTTCATCCCAATTATCTACCCTTCGAACAGCTCTTAGAGAACTTGGTTTTGAACTTCTTGACGACCGTCGTCAGCAAACTATCGATCACATCAAGTCTGCTTTAATCAGACTTGTACATTACCATGATAATCAAAGTTCAACTAATCTTAGTGCTTATCTTTCATCTGAACTTCGTCAGGACTATAGTGCGCTTTCAAAACTCTTCTCTGAGGTCGAAGGAAAGACTATCGAAAGATATTATATCGAGTTGCGTATAGAGCGGGTGAAAGAGTTTATTCGTTATGATGAGTTGACTTTGACGCAGATAGCTCTTCGCATGAATTACTCTTCTGTGGCTTATCTTTCTAGTCAGTTTAAGTCAGTAACTGGTATGACTCCCAGTCAGTTCAAGGGGATGAAAGATAATCTTCGAACACCTTTAGATAAACTTTAGGCTGTTATTTACTAAGGTGAGCCTAATATTTATAGGTGGAATATAATCTTTAGATTTACTTTTGGAGTGAAAAGTATATAGATGTTAGGAGGAGAGTGGGCATATATTTAATGATGTAGATATACGTAGTTTGTTGTGATATTTTACTTGTTGTTTTTTAATTAAGCATCAAAAGCGTTTCAATTAAGCCTTAATTGCCTTCTTAAAGATGCCCTTTTGAAGCCTAAGTAACGCCCTTTTGAACTCTTACTAAGCACCTTTTGAAATGCCTTTCTGTAACTAATTGATTTGTTGATGGTTACAAACTCGTCTTTTATACCTATCTGTAAGCATTATTCTAAGGCTTTTACTTGAAATTGTGTAATAATTTTTCATTGCTCCATTGGCGATATTTCAGCCCCCTTTTCTAACCATTTTATGAATAAATTTTATATAGAATTGATGCGAGAAGTTATAATCTTTATCCATAATTCTATAAGACATGATAGATAATATATGTGTAACTTTGCAAACGATAAGAAGAAAACAGAATAGTAATCACATAATATTAATAGAAAGGAAAGACTTATGAAAAAGAATGTTTATGCAGTAAGCGGTATGAAGTGTGTACATTGTAAGGCAAATGTTGAGAATGCCTTAAAAGCACTCAATGGTGTAGTGTCTGCTGAAGCTAATCTTGAAGATGCTAATGTCACAGTAGAATATGACGAAAGTAAGGTTAATCCTTCTGAAATCAAGGAAGCTGTAGACAACAGCGGACGCTATGAACTGAGTTTATAACAGCTTATTTCTAATCTTAAGAGCATATTTTTATGCTCTTTTCGTTTGTGAATTCTTTCTCCTTCTGATGTAAGGGGAATCAAAATATAGTATCATTATGAAACAAACAATTCCTGTTATTGGTATGGCTTGTTCGGCATGTTCTGCCAATGTTGAAAAGAAGTTGAACGAGCTTGAAGGAATTAATGCAGCGTCTGTTTCGCTTCCCGGGCGTTCAGCTTTGGTGGATTATGATCCTCAGGTAATCTCGCTTGAGAAGATGAAGGCTGAAATCAATGCGCTCGGATATGACTTAGTGATTGATAAGGAAACGTCGGTAGACGAGATAGAGAAGCGTGAGTATGTACTCTTAAAGCGTAAGACGGCGTTATCATGGTTGTTCTCAATAGCTGTGATGTGTGTGTCTATGCGATGGATAGACTTAGGTTCTCGTGATATTACCAATCAGGTTGCATTATTGATAGCCTTAGCAAACATGCTTTATTGTGGTCGCCAGTTCTATGTATCATCGTTTAGACAGTTGCTTCATGGCAGTGCAAACATGGATACATTGGTGGCTCTATCTACGGGAATTGCCTTTCTTTTCAGTACATTTAATACCTTTTGGGGCGATGCTGTATGGATGAGTAGGGGAGTTGTATGGCACACCTACTTTGATGCTTCAGTAATGATTATCACCTTTGTCTTGACTGGTAGGCTGTTAGAAGAGAAAGCCAAAGACGGTACGGCATCCTCTATTCGTCAGATGATGGGTATGGCACCAAAGACAGCACATATCGTTGATGGCGACAAGATAGAGGAGGTTCCAATCTCAACCATTGAGGTTGGGGATGTTTTAGAAGTCCGCCCTGGAGAGAAGGTACCTGTAGATGGTGAAGTAATATGGGCAGAAAGTTTTATGACAGCTGATGCTGCCTACGTTGATGAGAGTATGATAACGGGTGAACCGACGCCTGCGGAGAAGAAAAAAGGCGCAAAGGTGTTGGCAGGAACGATACCAAGTCAGGGTAAGTTTCGTATGCGTGCTCGTCAAGTTGGTGAAGATACAGCCTTAGCGCATATTATTCGAATGGTGCAAGAAGCACAAGGTTCAAAGGCACCTGTACAACGAATTGTGGATAAGGCAGCCTTGGTATTTGTCCCAGTAGTAGCTTGTATTGCTCTTGCTACCTTTCTTTTGTGGTGGTTGATAGGTGGGAATAGTGCTTTACCACAGGCTATTATGTCAGCTGTTGCAGTCTTAGTCATAGCTTGTCCATGTGCAATGGGGTTGGCAACACCGACAGCCCTCATGGTAGGTATTGGCAAAGCTGCTCAGAAGCAAATCCTTATTAAGGATGCTGCAGCCTTAGAGAGTCTGCGTAAGGTAGATGCGTTGGTGACCGATAAGACAGGTACATTGACCATTCCGAATAAGAATATCGATTTTACAAAGGCTGATAACCTTCCTTTTGAAGAGCGTGAAACTTTGAAACCGAATGCTCGTGAGGCAATGGATGAGCTACAGAAGAAGGGGATTGAGGTCTATATGATGAGTGGAGATAAGGATGAGGCTGCTCGTTATTGGGCTGAAAAGGCTGGTATAAAACACTATCATAGTAAGGTGTTACCACAAGATAAGGAGAATCTTGTTAGACAGTTGCAAGCCGAAAGAAAGCGTGTAGCGATGGTAGGTGACGGTATTAACGATACACAAGCCTTGGCTTTGGCAGATGTAAGTATTGCTATTGGTAAGGGAACGGACGTAGCTATGGATGTAGCACAGGTGACACTCATGGGAGATGACTTGTCTGCTATCCCAGAAGCAATACAGTTGAGCCGCAATACAGTACGTATGATTTGGGAGAATCTCTTCTGGGCTTTCATCTATAACATTGTCTGTATCCCATTAGCAGCAGGTCTGCTTTATGCTTTTGGCATTGATTGGCAGATTACTCCATCATGGGCAAGTGCGCTGATGGCATTCTCCAGTGTTAGTGTTGTACTTAATAGTCTACGCTTACGGTGGATGAAATAAGATGAATTTAGTATTATAAAAAATAGAGTTTACTAATTACTTGTTCAGCAATGTGCTGTAGTAATTGTAAACTCTATTTCCTTATCTAAACCTGTTGTTTCTTTATCTTACAGGATAATCGTATCGATTGCTATTATAGAAACCATTATGTTGCGAAGGGAGACGGTCGAACTCTACGCTAACAGAAATTGAATTCTGATTGTTTGAGCCCCATTGATAGGTCACACCACCACCAATTCTATCCATGTAGCGACTAACTCCAGTGCCGTAAGCCCAAGCCATTGGTCCATATCCGTATCCCATTGAAGCATAACCATAGCCGAAAGGAGAATAACCCCAGCCACCATAGCCAGCCCAATAAGGTGAACCATAACCTCCGTAGCCAAAGGCATCTCCGAAGTTGTTAGATGTGAAAGCTTTCTGCACGAAGGCGTATGCACTCCAATGTTCATTGAACTGATATCCAAAGACAGCATTGACACCTCCTACGAAGTAGTTGTCTCCACGATAGGTAAGATGGTTTACATATCCACCCACAGCCAATGTAGCCTTCTTTGATAGGTTTGTTACATACATTAATGATACATCCTGTGAGAAGCCTGCACCATGATTGCTTCCGTGACCAAAGCTTGCAAAGGCCGATGCACCAAGGTTGATGTTCAATCCTTTATGTAATCTCCATGCTCCAACACCATAACCCCAAGCCGGATAATAGAAATCATTTGGTGTAACTGTTTGTCCGTTCTCTGTAATGAGGGGTAGGTTGTTGTCTATCTGTGCCTGTTGTGCACGGTCTTCAGCCAATCGTCTGGCATACTCCTTCTCAGCCTCTGTGGCTTCGCGTGGGCCTTGTAGACGTGCCGATTCTATAGGTTCCACAGTGGAACTGCTCCCATTGTGGTCTCCGTTTGTATTCTGTGCATACAATGGTATACAGAGAATAGCCGCTATTATGAAACTATATTTTCTCATTTGCTTGCAAATATAAATATTTGACAGTCAACTGCCAAGGATTTTAAAGATAATTAGTGCTTTTTCAAACTGTGGATATTATCGCACGAGTAGTTCAGAGGTTCTTTATACTTATGCTTTTA
This sequence comes from uncultured Prevotella sp., assembly GCA_963550695.1. GTDB lineage: Bacteria > Bacteroidota > Bacteroidia > Bacteroidales > Bacteroidaceae > Prevotella. The sequence continues at coordinate 23,748 of CAUVDL010000024.1, forward strand.
CTTGGTGCGCATAATCAGTGGAGGATCAGTTGTGAAGAAGAAAACTGTGGCGCCATGGAATACCTGTCCTGGGCGTAATTCGTTACTTACTTTCTCCATACCACTATTATATCCAGCATGAATTGGCTGTAATGAGATTCCACAACTCTCCTTACCGTATGTGTTAATATTGAGTGTTGGTTCACTTGAGTAGACTGTCATAGCACGTCCACTTTGTGCATCAAAGAGGATTGCTGCCGCCTTCTGCATGTTATCAGGATGTCGCAACTGATAGGCATTGTCATATCCTTTACTCGTACTCTTGATACGCTCACCAATCTCCCTTGGTTTGGTAAAGTCGAATGGTGTGTTCTTTATGCGTTGGAGCACACCTATCAACTGTCTTTGAGCGTTATAAGTATTAATCTGAACAGCATCAACCCAAAGATGTTGTTTGAGGATAGAGCGGTGCATCTCTCCTGATAAGTTGAAACAAATACCATTTGTTACTTCCAACTTTGTTTCAGCTGTTGTTGCAACACGATAGTCTACATCAAGGGCGTTTTGGTCAGATAGGGTGTAAGTAACTGTGGCGTTTAACTTTCCATCTAATCCATTCTCTCCCTCTGAAGTTACATATCGCAGCGTAACCGATTGGTTGTCAGAACTAACAAGTTCCCACATCTTGCCTGATAGTGTCTCCTCGTTATTCTTGCCAAAGTATATAAGCGTAGCACCTAAAGATCTATCTTTCAAATATTCCTCCTTATTGGTATATCCTTTTACGACAGGCTCCAACCTCCCATTCCAGTTGTGGGCAGTAAGCGAGACAAGGCGAGCACCATAGTTACTGATAACTGCCTCCATACCGTTTCCGTTCACAAGTCGTATTTGTACTTGCTCTTGTGCGTGTGAGCAGAGAACAACGCTAAGCATTGCTACTGTCAGTATTGCATATAACTGCTTCATAACTCTTTGTTTTATCTTATGCAAAGATAATAAAAAAGATGATATGTTACTCAGAATTTCCTTATTTTAATAGAAAGGGATAATGTGTTTTAGTGATAGACATTAGTCGCAGAAGTTGGTTGTGGGTGTTTTTAGTTTTTATTTATGTCTATATTGACTCCTTTTTGCCATTTTCTATAATGGTGTTAATGCCCCGCACATGTCGTGTTGTTGGTAAGCACCAATGGTGTTGAGGGCAAGCACAAGGCGTGATGAGCGTTTAATGCCTTGATGTATGTTGTAGAGAGACGTATGTTCGTCGTCATGTGCGTATTTCCCTACGTCTAAAAGACGAGTTGATGATGAAAGCCTGCAATCAAATTGCATCTTTAAACTGGTAAAATAAGGTTTTATGCATGATTTGTATTACCTTTGGGGAACAATTAAGTGAATAAGGAATAAAAGATATATGATGATGGAGTTAGAATTAGAGCCTTTGCGACTTCCGAGCGATAAGGAGCGCCCGATAGTCATTGCAGGTCCTTGTTCGGCTGAAACAGAAGAACAAGTGATGTCTACGGCACATAGTCTTGCAGCCAAAGGATGCCATATTTTTCGTGCAGGCGTATGGAAACCGCGTACGAAACCGGGTGGTTTTGAGGGCAATGGCGAGATGGCTTTGCCATGGATGAAGCGTGTGAAGGAAGAGACAGGCATGATGATTTCAACCGAGGTGGCGACACCAGAGCACGTTGAAGTAGCTTTGAAATATGGTATGGACATCCTTTGGGTAGGTGCAAGAACGTCTGCTAATCCTTTTGCCATGCAGGCTTTGGCTGATTCTTTGCAAGGAATAGACATTCCAATATTGGTGAAGAATCCTGTGAATCCTGACCTTGAACTGTGGATCGGTGCACTTCAACGTCTTAATCAGGCTGGCTTGAAACGTTTAGGAGTTATCCATCGTGGTTTCTCAAGCTATGATAAGAAATTCTATCGAAATGCTCCTATGTGGCAGATTCCTATTGAGTTACGTAGAAGAATACCAGGACTTCCTATCATCTGTGACCCAAGCCATATCGGTGGTCGTCGCGATTTAATAGCACCACTATGTCAGCAGGCTATGGACTTAGGCTTTGATGGGTTGATAATTGAGAGTCATTGTACGCCTGAGAAGGCGTGGAGCGATGCAGAACAGCAGGTAACTCCTGATATTCTTGATTATATTCTTTCTCTTTTGGTAGTACGCGATCATACTTCTACAACCGAAGGACTTAGATTTCTTCGTGCCCAAATAGACGAGCTTGATAACTCTTTAATGGGACTTCTTGCCAAGCGTTTCCGCATTTGTCGTGAGATAGGAGCCTTTAAAAAAGAGCATAATATGACCATTCTTCAAACTGGTAGATATGGTGAAATCCTCGAAAAGCGTGGCGCACAAGCAAGCCTATGCGGTATGGATGCCAACTTTGCTGCTCAGGTCTTCGAATTAATACATGAGGAGAGTGTACGTCAGCAGTTGGAGGTTGTGAATAAGTAGGGTGATAGGTGGTGAGTGTAGATGAATAGTGATGAAGGAGGTTATTATGGTTTTATGTAGATATTGATGAAAAGGATACTGCTGATATGAAGGCGTGTCAGACCAAAAACGTAATCATGTGGCACGAGACATTGATATAAAGAAATAATAACTTACTTATCTATAAACCTGAAACTTATGCGTATATTGTTAACCTTTTTGTTCTTGTTGAGTTCTTTTTTATCTGAAGCTCAAACTCGTTTGACGATTGTTGAACTCAATACCGAGAATTTGTTTGATACTCGACACGATACTTTGAAGAATGATTATGAGTTCTTACCAGACTCTCCTCGCCATTGGACACGTACGAAGTATTGGCAAAAACTGAATAGGATAGGGCAGACAATCATTGCTTGTGGCGAAGATAGTAGCGGTTGGACGCTGCCTGATATTGTAGGTTTATGCGAGGTAGAGAACGATAGTGTACTCTTTGACCTTACTCGTCGATCTTTGTTGCGTAAGGCTCGTTATGAATATGTGATGACAGCTTCGAATGATACTCGTGGTATAGATGTGGCGTTATTGTATTCCCCTTTTTCCTTCCGATTGATAAAAGCCGATACGATTCGTGTCATACCTATGAAGGAAATGCGCCCAACTCGAGATATTCTACATGTAGCAGGTGAAATAGAAAGCGGTGATACGCTACACGTTTTCCTACTTCATGCCCCAAGTCGAATGGGAGGTGAACTTTATTCTCGTCCTTTTAGAATGCACGTAATGGAGCGATTGTGTAGTGCTATAGACTCTCTTCGTAGTGCGTATACAGACCCGAAACTGTTAGTGATGGGTGACTTTAATGATTATGCAGATAGCCCTTCACTACAACTTGCGTACGAACATGGATTGATTAATATATCTGCGGGAGTGCACGGACGTAATGGAGCGAAAGGAACTTATCGTTATCATGGAGAATGGGGAAGTCTGGATCAGATACTCGTAAGTGTAAACCTGCGTTCGTGGGTAACAGATTGCCGTATCAATGATGCGTTGTTTCTATTAGAAGAAGATACAAAATACGGTGGAGTAAAGCCCCGCCGTAATTATAATGGTATGCGTTTTAATAATGGATTTAGCGACCATCTTCCACTTGTTCTGCGTCTCCAGCATTGATATTTCCACTTCTTTCCGAATTATTTTCATGAAAATAAATATTTTTCTTCATGAAAATAAACATTTACTTTCATGAAAATAAATATTTATCTTCGTGAAATGAATTCTTTAAAGATTAGTTTTTACCTCAGCATAAGGTGTGGTCAAGTATGTCCTTATTGATTAATTATCAGCGTTTTTATGCTTAATAATGTTGCTTATATTACTTAAAAGGACACACTAAGACCCGCCTCTACGGTTGTATAAGTCTTTCTAATAGGAACAATTGGAGCTGTGTCGTAGATAACACGATAAGCACCATTAATTCCAATCTTTGGTGTAATGTTATACTTTAGGTCTGCTGCACCACCGAATCGTGCTTCCTTAAAGTAACTATCTGGCTTCGCCTGATGAATAGCTGTGGTCGTCAGTTCCCAGTGTTCGCCTAAATGATGTTTGAAACTTACTGATAGGTGACTTTTTATGCTACGACTATAAACATGTGATGGGACTGTATTAGGAGTAGAATCTTCCCATTTCTCAAATTCATAGAACATACCCGCTGATGCAAACATAAGATATTTTTCTTTGTTTATAATCCTATAGCGTGATAGTAATCCTGTTGAAATCTTGTATTCCATTCCACGACTTTCAGCCCATTGTGACTCAGCATAAGGGTAAACCTCAAAAGCATGGCTGAGTAGATAACGATATTCAACGTGTACATATCCTCCACTTACCGTTACCTTCTTTCCGTATGTAGAAAACTCTAACTTGTTTATCAAGTTGATAATACGCTTGTGCTTTATTAAGAGGTTGAGGTTAGCGGTATTCTTGAGTGTGAGAACATTTTCCTTTTCTGTCTTAAAATCCAGTACTGGTAATAGAGTTCCTTGTATTGTTTTTGTACTGTCTATGTCCATTGTAAGATTCTCAGAAAAGAGCATTTGTGAGTATATTGGGAGATGAGATAATAATACTAATAGCGATAGAAGTATTTTCTTTTTCATTATATGATATTTTTACGAGAGTAAAATGATGGTTTTTCGTAGAGACTATTAGTTATGAGGTAAAAAAGTATAGTTGTCTGTTAAACGGACTATACATAAGAGAGGACGCACAAAGTGTGCGTCCTTTATTCTCGATAATATTTTTGACGATATTAATTGTTAACAAACTTGATACGTTTGTTACAGTCATCAATCTTTGCCTGAAGCTTAGCAATCTTTCTTTCCATCTTGCTTAAAGTCTTCTGACTCTTAGCCAACTTCTTGTTGATAGACTTAGCTTCCTTCAGACGCTTGATAGTGGTCTTTGCATCCTTAACAGTGCTTGATGCGTTGGTTGTGCTGAATTCTGTTGTTGCTATATTTGCTTCAACATTGATGTCAGCAGCTTTCTTGCTGAGTTCGGCATTGTTTGCCTTCTCTTTTTCGTAATCTAACTGCAGTTTGTTTAACTCTGTAGTCATCTTGAGCACCTTCTGCTGTTCTTTCAGAGTGTCAATCTTTTCACTATTTAAAGAAGAGGCACAAGACACAAAAAACAACGTTATTAACCCTAAAAAAAATAATTTCTTCATACTTGTTTTCTATTTAAATTAATTGTGCAAATGTATATAAAATATTGTTTATATGCAAAAGATAATATGTAAAACCTTTCTTTTTATGTGGAAATATTGTTTTTTAACAACTATCTTTTGCGTTATTATCCATCTATAAGTCAGTTATCTTGTTATCTGAAAGCCTAATATTTACTTAGATAGAATCAGCTTCCACTGTCTTTTTCTTACTATGTTTTGAGGGTTGATTGTCTAAACCGATTTCATCAAGAAGACCGTCCATAGCACTTCCTAATAGTCCTTCGATAGCTGAGGCTGCAGGTGCAATGATATTTTCCTGTAACATCTTCTGTGCTTTCTTCTTAAGTTGTTCCTTCATGTTGATTTCTTCCTTCTTGTAATACAGCTCTGCAGCTTCTCGAAGGTCATCTTCGTCTACGGTAAAGATATGCCCGAATACACCTAATGATACGATATGATCTTTCCCATCGTAGTGTACCTTACCTAATGAGCATACAACATAGTTATCGACAGTGACGAGGTTATCAACAGCTGTTTCAATCACCTTACCAGCAAAGGCGTTGCTGACTGTTTTGAAAGCATTATCGATGAAGGTGTTGCCTGTAAGATTATCGTTGTCATTTACAGCATCATTTACAGTAGTGGTGATAACGGTAGAGAGTACTTCCTTATGTTGTTCTGTCTTTGGACAAGTGACAACCATCACTGCAACCAAGACAACCAATGTAAGCAAAATACCGATAAGACAACCAGCGTGACTCTTCTTCTTAGGTGCTGGATGTGGTTGCTGAACGGCTTCTTGTTGTGCTGTTTGTATGATAGGTCTTGCCTCAACAAAAGGTACTTCTTCTGTTTTGACAGGATTATCAGTTGAATCTTTGTTCTCAAAGAGTGTGCGAAGTTCCTCTATCTGGTTGGCAGGGACCCACTCTACACCGTCTGTTGGCATAACCAATGACGTTTCATCCAACTTACGTTCAGCTAATTCGTTGAGGCTGTAAGGACCTCTCTTTTCTTCATTAATCTTGATATAGTATTCCATTTTTGTCTTTATTTTATGGTAAAGGGGAAGAATCCTCTTATTTAGGCTTCTATTAATCACTCTACCAGTTTGTTCGGTGCGAAGTTATATATTATTTTTGAACTGGCAAAGGAGTTGCTTTCTTTTTTAATTCTACAGCTGCCCCCATAGCTATAAAAGATTTGTTTATAGGCTTTCTGTAAATAGAATTAATTGTTTCGTAGTGTGTTTTTACTCATGTTATTTGCGAGTTAAGTAATAAATAAGTATTTTTGCAGCATCAAAAATAATAAAAAATGAATTTATAATAACGTCTTAAAACAACAAGAAATGATTGAATTTATTCAGCCTTATATAGGCATTACCCTGAAACTTGTTACAGGTATGATAGGTATTTTGGCATTCTTGCGTATTACAGGAAAAGCCCAAATGGCACAGCTTACGCCACTTGATACTGTGAGTGCCTTTGTGATTGGTGCATTAGTCGGTGGTGTCTTGTACAATCCTGATATGTCTATGTGGCATATTCTCTTTGCTTTGGCTGTATGGACGTGCTTTAATATGCTTGTTCGTTTTGCTATGCGTTCTGCTCGTCTACGTCATATTATCAAAGGAGAGAGCGTTTTCCTTGTGAAGAATGGCGTTATTAACTTTAAGAACTTTAAGCGTAATAGTCTTGAAATGGAGCAGTTTCGTTTGCTTTTAAGGCAAAAAGGAATCTTCTCAATGTTTGAAGTTGAGGATGTTTTATTTGAAGCAAATGGTGCGGTGACAGTCCTTCCAACAGGCAAGACATCAGATTCATTCTTATTGGTAAATAATGGTGAGTTCGTAGCCAGTGGTCTTATGCAGAGTGGACGTTCACAGGCATGGGCATTACGTGTTATCAAGAAGAATGGTTTTAATAGTCCTGGAGAACTCTTCTGTATGGAGTGGACACCTGGTAAGGGTATTTACTTCGTTACTTACGATGGTCATGTTAAGCGTGGTGTTGTTGAGGTAGGAGCCGATACAATAGAGCCAGACAACGCACAAGTATAAGTATTCAAATATAAAAATAGTGGTACATGGCTGATGTATCACTATTTTTATATTGTTTTTAAGGGTAGCGAAAATATTTGAAGTATCTTAACGTTGGTATTAATGAGACAGCTCATTATTTCTTGTAAGGCTATTTCCGGAGTCAGTTAGTTTTGCAATATAGATAATAAGGATATGAGTTTTTTGAATTTAAAGGAACAATAAAATATGAAAAAGCTATTGTTAATAGTCGATCCACAAATCGACTTTATTACAGGAACACTTCCTGTGTCAGGCGCAGCTAAGGCAATGGATGCGCTGGCAACGTATATAAAGGAACAAGGTAATGAATATACTGTAAAGATAGTTACAGCAGATTGGCATCCTTATCATCATAGTTCGTTTGCTGATGAGGGTGGAGTATGGCCACGCCATTGTGTGCAGCATTCTGTTGGTGCAGCTATTTGGGAGTCGATATTAGTTGCTCTTAATGAATCAAAGGGCGGCTTCACCTTATTATATAAGGGCGATAGCATAGAAAAGGATGAGTATTCGATCATGCAAAATGAAGCTTCTGCGGGTGTTCTCAGTCAGTTGATTAAGGCTTTGAAGATAGAGCAGATAGATGTTTGTGGCTTGGCTGGAGATATCTGTGTGCTAAATACTGCAAAGGATTTAAAGGATGTTATTGGCAGTGCAAAGCTTAATGTACTTGAAGATTATTCGCCTTCTTTAGATGGTGGAACGGCTTTAAGTGCTTTCATCGCAAGCCTATAATAATCGAGAAGAAGATTGGTTAGTTCTGTTTTCATAAAAGAGAATGGGGCTAAAACAAATTAGAAGGAGTTAAGTCCATGTCTGTCTCCGCTACTATTTATAGAATGTTAGCGTGAGAAGATGGGAATTAACTCCTTCTAATATGTTGTTTTCTAACTGCTGCGGGAAGTAAGTCCTGACGAAAGATAATTGTCTAAAGTCTGTTAGTCTTACTTATCAGCAATGCGTCAAGTATTGTCATTGCAGCCATAGCCTCAACAATAGGGACCGCACGAGGTAAGACACAAGGGTCATGTCGACCACGTACATCCATTGTTGTTGCTTCACCCTCCATGTTCACTGTCTGCTGTTCCATAAGCAGGGTTGCGACAGGCTTGAATGCAACACGGAAATAAATATCTTCTCCGTTACTGATACCACCTTGTATACCACCGCTATGGTTGGTTTCTACATTGCATATTGGGTATTGCATACTATCACCAGCAGGTAGGAAGGTATCATTCTGTTGGCTACCTCTCCATGAAGAACCAGCAAAGCCTTCACCATATTCAAAACCCTTCACAGCATTGATACTAAGCATGGCAGCACCTAATTGTGCATGAAGTTTTCCAAATTCTGGTTCGCCTAAACCCACTGGACAGCCTTTAATAACACAAGAAATAACACCGCCGATGGTGTCTCCTTCGTGCTTTACTTGTGCTATCAGGTTCTCCATCTCCTTTGCCTTTAAGGGGTCAGGACAGCGAACAGGATTAGACTCAATGAGAGTTAAATCATATTTATGATAATCTCTTTCAAGTTGAATTTCACCCACTTGTGAGGTATAGGCAGAAATGCTGATACCTTGCTGGCGTAATACAAGTTTGGCTAAGGCACCTGCTACGACACGTGAAAGGGTGATGCGAGCCGATGACCGACCGCCTCCACGGTGGTCACGAATACCATACTTACTATAATAAGTATAATCGGCATGCGAGGGGCGGAATAAGTCACGGATATTATCATAGTCCTTTGAATGTTGATTGGTATTGCGGACAAGAAAGCCAATAGGCGCACCTGTTGACTTTCCCTCAAACACACCGCTCAGCAGTTCTACTTGGTCTGCTTCCTTTCTATCCGTTGTGATATGGCTTTGTCCCGGTCGACGACGTGCCAGCTCACGCTGAATGAAGTCTATGTCAATGGTTACGCCTGCAGGCATACCATCAACAATACCACCCACGGCAGCTCCATGGCTTTCGCCGAAGGTGGTAAGTGTGAAGAGTTTTCCGAATGTATTCATATCAAAGTCTCTATGAATGATTATCGTGAAGTGTGATTAATAGGAAAGAAGAATATGTTGTAAACCTTCCTATTATCCCCTTTCTCTTTATTTATTCCATTATAAATAGATGGATGGGAGAGGAAGAGTTACTCTTAATGACAGCCGCAGCAGCCTCCTTCTCCATCTTCATGGCCTCCGCAACCACAGCCACCTCCGTTGTCGCTACCGCAGCCTCCACTACATCCACCACCGCAGTGATGCTGATTCATTTGCTCAAAGAAGTCTTTTACTTCTTCTTCACTCGCCTCACGATTCTCGAAAACATGACCATAGAAAACAAGGTCCTTGCCTGCAAGAGGGTGGTTGAGGTCGATGGTTACTTTATCATCTGATACTTCCAAGACCTTACCCAAGAAACGCTGGCCATTTTCATTCTGCAAAGGAACGACTGCATCTTTGTAGATGTTCTCTGCATCAAAAACTCCGTTAGGTGAAAAAGTAGCTTTGTCGAGAGCTAAAACACTATTGTCATCATGCTCACCATAAGCCTGCTCCTTAGCGAGAGAGAACTTGAAGTCTGCGTCTTTCTCAAACTTAATAATCTCCTGCTCAAAGGCTGGTAAAGCCATGTCGCAACCTGTATAGAGTTGCATAGGTTGCATATCTTCTGTCTTTTCGAGAAATTGCTCCTCACCATTTTCGATACTATATAGTTCGTAACTCACTACAACGAGTCGATGTTTATTATTCTCCATTGTTATTTTTATTAATCTATATTTATTATAAGTATTTGCAAAGGTAATGATTTAAAACGGAATAAAATCTGCTTAGTTACTGTTTTTTCTTTTTCGTACTACTATTATATATGGTTTATTAGGAAGGATAGGGTAGTATCTATGTTTTTGTTACTGATATAAATCAAATGTATTGATGTGTATCAAAAATACAAGATAAAATTAACGACAAGTAACGAATAGTTATATTTTATTCGAATAATCTTGTAACTTTGCATCTGTAATAAGGAAATTAATTGCAAAATAAAATATAATTATAAGTCTTTTAATGAGACTTTAAATAATTAAGAAAGGATAATGAATATGAAGAAGATTGTATTGACAGTAGTAGCAGTGATGAGTATGACAATGGCTTTTGCAGCTGGTGAGAACGATAATAACAACACAACTACCAATGCTAATGCATATAAATTCAATTTAAGCACATACGCTCTTAGTCGTGCGTTGAATCTTAATTATGATCAAGTTGATGTTGTTGAGGATATTAATCGCACTTTTGCTACAGAGATGATGAATGCTTCTGTTGCTGATAGCTCAGAGCGTGACGCTAAAGTTCAGAGTGCTATTAAGAAGGATCTTTCTTATATGCGTTATGTATTGAACGACCATCAGTATCGTGAGTATGTAAAGCTTCTCAACGTAACACTGAACAACCGTGGTTTGAACAAGTAATAGTTTAAGATACTCTCAGTTAGAGAAGGTTTTATATATGTAATGGAAGGCTATGAGTCAGATTCTGACTTGTAGCCTTTTTTGTGTATTAAGGGGATAGGTTGGTTATCTTTTCTTGTTTAAGTTAGTGTCTTGTTATAGTTTATTAGTGATAACAACGTTCGCCTCTAATTACCTTTAGCTTATGCAATAGTGCCTAACACGTATTGTGTTGATGCTTCGCACATGTTGTGCTGAGGCCTAATACATCTTACAGATATCATTTTTTGTTCCTTATTGGTAGAATACATGACTTATAATACATTGTTTTGTAATTAACTCTATAATGAAATGAGCCGTTTAATAGTTTCTTTACTCTTTGTTAAAGGTATATATATAAGAAATGGGGAGAAGTTTGTACTTTTAAAGAAAGTACTCCCTAAAAGTAGGTATTTTGCATAAACCATCATTTTTAGGTATTGCAGGTAATATTTTTTCATCGTATCTTTGCAACC
>CAUVDL010000025.1:0-33654 GCA_963550695.1 uncultured Prevotella sp.
TACTTCTCTTCCCTGGAAGTGCGACGACAGGTTCCGCATTTTTATTTTATCTATATGTATCTTTTAGCATAGTTCATGATAACTTATATAATTTCTAAAAGATAGGTATAACAAACGAAGAAGATGACAAGCGAAGTAATTATTGATGCCCAATCGAAAGAAATCTCGATAGCGCTACTCGAAGACAAGCGACTGGTTGAGTACCAGCGTGAGCCAAGAGAGGCCAGTTTCTCGGTTGGAAACATCTACGTGGCAAAGGTTAAGAAACTGATGCCAGGGCTTAATGCCTGCTTTGTAGATGTAGGTTATGAGCGTGACGCCTTTCTTCATTATCTTGACTTAGGGAGCCAATTCAACTCCTATGCGAAGTATCTGAAACAGGTTCAGAGCGACCGCAAGAAACTTTATCCCATTCAAAAAGCCACTCGCCTACCCGACTTGCAAAAGGACGGAACAGTTCAAAACACACTGCAGGTAGGACAAGAGGTGATGGTACAGATTGTCAAAGAACCCATTTCCACCAAAGGACCTCGCCTTACAGGCGAAATATCATTCGCTGGCAGATTCCTGGTGCTTATACCATTCGGGCATAAAGTTAGCGTATCTTCTAAAATCAAAAGCGGAGAAGAACGTGCACGCCTCAAACAGCTCATACAGAGCATTACACCAAAGAACTTCGGTGTAATTGTCCGCACAGTAGCTGAAGGTAAACGTGTTGCCGAGCTTGACGCTGAGATGAAGGTCCTATTGAGCCGTTGGAATGAAGCAATCACAAAACTGCAAAAGACGCAGGAACGCCCTCAACTTGTCTTTGAGGAGACTGGACGCGCTGTTGCTATGCTGCGTGATCTCTTCAATCCAACCTACGAAAACATCTACGTCAACGATGACGAGATTTGCACTGCCGTTCGACACTATGTCTCTCTAATAGCCCCTGAAAAGGCGGGCATTGTGAAGAAGTACACTGGTAAGGTGCCAATCTTTGACAACTTTGACGTTACGAAGCAAATTAAATCCAGCTTCGGCAAGACCATCAATTATGGTCATGGCTGCTACCTCATCATCGAACACACTGAGGCAATGCACGTTGTGGATGTGAATAGTGGAAACAGAACAAAAGAAAAAGCACAGGAACAGAATGCTCTTGACACCAACCTTGGTGCTGCCGACGAGTTAGCTCGCCAGCTTCGACTGCGTGATATGGGTGGAATTATTGTCGTTGACTTTATCGACATGAATCTTGCTGAGGATCGCCAGATGCTGTACGAGCGTATGTGTAAGAACATGCAGAAGGACCGTGCACGTCACAACATCCTTCCACTTAGCAAGTTCGGACTTATGCAGATTACTCGCCAGCGTGTACGCCCAGTGATGGACGTAGATGTAGATGAGAACTGCCCTACTTGTTTCGGTAGTGGTAAGATTCGTTCAAGCATCCTCTTTACTGATCAGTTGGAGCGTAAGATTGACCGATTGGTTAATAAGGTTGGAGTAAAGAAATTCTATTTGCACGTTCACCCATACGTTGCAGCTTACATTAACAAGGGTCTTATTTCCTTGAAACGTAAGTGGCAAATGAAATATGGTTGGGGTGTAAATATCATTCCTTCACAGAAACTTGCCTATTTGCAGTATGAGTTCTATGATGCAAAACAGCAGTTCATTGATATGAAGGAACAGAACGATAAATCCTAAACTAACAACTAAGTCGTTAGATAAAACGAAAGGTTAACAACATTAGAAATCCGCTACCTATTATATATAAGGTGGCGGATTTCTTTTTATCCTTACTTTACATATAGCATAAAAACATTGAGTACAAACCTAACCAAAAGCCAATTTGTCAACTTTTTTTCACTCCTTTGATTTTTATTGAGGCTTAATTGCATTCGAATTAACGCCTAATTGGCTTCTAAAAGATGCCCTTTTGAGGTCTTACTAACGCCCTTTTGAAGCCTAACTAAGCACCTTTTCTTGCACTATCTTGTAACTATCTAATAACAAAACAGTTACAAAGGCAACTAAAAAGAGATTCTTTCGCATATTTAAAGGAGAAAATTCAGGAAGCAATGTAAAGAAAATTCAAACCAACAATAATGCCCTCAGCTGTCTAAAAGTAGACAAGTGAGGGCATCTTTTATATAAACTGATAAAACGTTTTAAGATGGAATTACCTTAAAGCGAATACGGAACGCACGTTTCTGCTCATCCCAGTTTGTACCTAACATTTCAAAGCGACCAATCTGAGCAGTTGAACGGACGTGCTTACCAATGCAAAGGCAGACATCGTAATCACCAATACGAATAAGTCGCAACATCTCGGAAGCATCTTCTGGTAGTCTGTCAACAGTGACACCTTCAGGAATATTATTGCGGTCGACCATTTCAAAAGTTACAGGCAAGTCTTCTGCAATCAGACGATTCATCTCATCCTCTATCGCCTTTTCCTCCTTACGATCAGGCTTATGATTAAGGATGAAAGTCATCTTACTCTTCTTCCGTTCGATATGAGCATTATTGCTACGCTCTGCGCCAAACATACGAATCATCACTTGATTCAACAGATGTTCTGCTGTATGAGCAGGAGGAAACTCCTCTTTGTTGTGTGAATTTAATACGTAGTCCACTGTCTTCTTCTTTATATTAAACTTGTAAATCCTACCAAAGTTTGCAGCTATATCCAATGCAATTTGACCATCACGTTTCAACTCTACGACCTTTGTAAAACCTGAAAGCAAGTCGGTCATTTCTACTTCCTGTTCGGGCAGAGCGAGGAAATCATACGCATGAGAAGGTATAACTACATTGATATACACTCGCTCCTGGTCGAAGTTAGCAACTACCAACAACACTTCATCGTCTGCCTTACGCAAGAAAACAAACTGTTTATGAGGATTAAACTGGTGACTCTGATGATTGACATACATTAAATCAAAGGTCAATCCCTCACGTACAGCTTTCTCGCGATTGCAGAAACGGAGAATTCCTTGATAAACAAGCGATAGTTTCTTTTCGTCAGTAGTCAAAGCTTTACGATTGAAGAAACCTTTATAGATAGCATCGCTCGTCCAGTAGTCAAAGATGGTTGAGCGACCATCCTGCCCTGAAAACCCCTCTTTATCCATACCTCTTTCGCCAAATTCCTGACCAGCATATACCATAACAGGATTCTGTTGAAGTAGAGCAGACACAATCATACCAGGAACTCCCTTCCAAGGATTACCTGCAAAGAAGTCAGAAGCTATGCGCTGCTCATCGTGGTTCTCAAGGAAATAAAGCATGTGGTCGCGGATATCGTCAACCTTCTGCCACTCATATGTTATAGAAGAGGCAGAACGTTCACCACATATCACACCACGAACACAATCGTACATTCCCACCTTGTCATAGAGATAATCGAAGCCTGACTCAACATACATACGATATTGATTAGGATCATAGACCTCACCTATGAATATCATCTCAGGATAACTCTCCTTAACCTGCTGCGTTGCGTATGCCCAAAACTCATGTGGAACCATCTCTGCCATGTCACAGCGGAAGCCATCAACACCCTTTCTTGCCCAGAAAAGAAGAATATCAGTCATCTTCTTCCAAGTAGAAGGGAGAGGATGAAAGTGATAGCTTCTACCACCTGCATCACAATAGTCTACACCATAATTTAGCTTTACAGTCTCGTACCAATCGTTCTGCTGAGGGTGAGCATCAAAACGATCATTGCCTGTACACTTTGCAGGGAATTCATCATAAGCCTCAACATCATGAGCATATGTATTCTCAACAACTCCAGAGAGGTCAAGCTGTTCACCCGGACAGTAATAGAAATTGTTCTGAGAATCAAAGTGTTTTCCTGTATCATCGCCTTCTCCAAGATCTTCAACGCCCTTTGGTTTAGCAATACTCTTGTATTGACGGGCTACATGATTAGGTACAAAGTCGATGATTATCTTCATACCTTCAGCATGTGTACGAGCGACTAAGGCCTCAAACTCAGCCATACGTGCATCAACATCTACCGCAATATCTGGGTCAATATCATAATAGTCAGTAATCGCATAAGGCGACCCTGCACATCCCTTTACGACACGAGGGTTCTGTGTAGGAATACCGAAGGATGAATAATCAGTACATGTAGCATGACGGATAACTCCTGTATACCAAAGATGAGTGACACCGAGGTCGTGGATGCGACGTAACACATCCTCATCGAAGTCATTCATCTTTCCTGTTCCGTTCTCTGCTAAGGTACCATTCTCCTTCTTAGTAAGATTCTTATTACCAAAAGTACGGGTGAAGACTTGGTAGATAACTAATTTAGTTTTCATACATAAAAAAGAAAGAAAACCCCTCCTTCGTCCCCTCCCTAATTTAAGGAAGAGGACGGAAGAGGGGTTATTCGCTTAATAATAATGTAAGACTATACACCGTGTGCATTAACGGTCTTGTCGATACGACCAAGCATACCCTGCAAAGCAGCACCAGGTCCGCACTCAACGAACTCTGTAGCACCATCGGCAATCATATTCTGTGCACTCTTTGTCCAACGTACACTTGATGTAAGCTGAGCGATGAGGTTCTTCTGAATCTCTGCTGGATCAGTGTGTGGCAATGCGTCTACATTCTGATAAACAGGGCACTTTGGTGCATTAAATGTAGTTGCTTCAATAGCTGCCTGCAACTCATCCTTAGCTGGCTGCATCAATGGAGAGTGGAAAGCACCACCTACCTTCAAAGGCAATGCACGCTTAGCACCAGCCGCCTTCATCAACTCACAAGCCTCATTGATACCCTCTGTTGAACCAGAGATAACCAACTGACCAGGGCAGTTAAAGTTAGCTGCAACACAAACCTTACCTTCTTTTGATACCTGCTCGCATATCTCCTCAACCTTCTCATCAGCCAAACCGATGATAGCTGCCATAGTACCAGGGTTCAACTCACAAGCCTTCTGCATAGCATTAGCACGTGCAGCAACAAGCTTCAAACCATCTTCGAAGCTCAATGCACCAGCAGCAACGAGTGCTGAGAACTCACCCAAAGAGTGACCTGCTACCATATCTGGCTTGAACTCATCGCCTAAGCAAAGAGCTGAAATAACGCTGTGGAGGAATACGGCAGGCTGAGTAACCTTAGTTTCCTTCAACTGCTCGTCTGTACCAGCAAACATAATCTCGGTTATCTTGAAGCCAAGAATCTCGTCAGCCTTATCGAAAAGTTCCTTTGCTAATGGGTTATTGTCATAGAGGTCCTTACCCATACCAACAAACTGAGATCCCTGTCCAGGGAATACAAATGCTTTCATATACTATTGAATTGTTTAATTATTAATATTCTACAAAGTGCAAAGATACAGAAAAGAAAGGAGATAGAAAAGAAACTAAGTAAAAAACACAACGTGGTTTGCATCACTCTAAACTCGTAGAAAAGAAATCTTGTTATTTCCACTATGTATTTTGCAATAACAAGACTGAATCCATTAGTTTTGTACAAGAAAAGAGTTTGGTCATAAACTGCCAATGACAACTCGCATTATCTGCATTTCCGACACCTTGAACATTCCCCTAAGAAAGCATAGATTACCCTTTATAAACCGAATAACTCTTGTGTTTACCTATTCTTATAAAGTCTGTCACAGGTTTCGAAAGTCATCCTCTCCATCTGTGTGAAGGCTCAGCACATATGGTGCGAACGCCAAACACCATTTGTGCTGTTGGTAGATTGCTCACTATACATAACCATGAAGGAAGAAAAGAGTTGTATTATCGAAAGTATATAACACCTACTTCATTCATCTAAGTAATCATTACCTTTACATCTAAATAGGCTAAACGAACGATATAGTTACATCATTGAAAAGACATAACAAGGTGGCGGCCTGCTAATAAAGCGATAAAGCCTAATGCAAGAGAGGCAATGATGTAAAGGGAAGAAATCATAAAACCATCCCCTCCCTTTAATAACGTAGCATGCTCATTCATAAAGGTTGAGAAAGTCGTAAAACCTCCACAAAAACCAGTAGTAAGCATAAGGCGAACAGCTGGACTAACTCCTCCATGATCACTGGATAATGAAGAGAAAATGCCTATAAGGAAACAGCCAAGCACATTAACAACCATTGTCCCCAAAGGGAATGAACCTGCTACGGCAAGTTGTACATATTTCGAGATAACCATTCGAAGACTGCCACCAACGAAACTCCCAATACCTACTAAAAGAATATCCTTTATCATACCAAACGAACAATTATATTTATCTATAAGGCTTAGAAAACCAGATTAAAACCAAATCTAATACCATTCTTTGATATACCAGGAGCATGCGTATAAGTAAGTCGACGAACATAATCTACCTCCAAAAACTTGAAGATATTATGTACTCCGACAACAAACTCCATATAAGGGTCGTGTGTCATAACACGTGTATCAACAGGGAACTTATACAATTCTGTATCATTCGCATTCTGTGGTAAGTATGGGTTGTTCTTATCTGTCAAATGTCCCCACATTCCCTTAAAGGCAACATACTCACGCCACTTCAACTTCTTAATGAGTGGAATACGGTTGAAAATCTTACCTTCTAAGTCCCATGCAAGATTAAACTGTGCATATCGGTCGTTAAGGAATTCAAGTCCTTTCATAAGGTTGAACGTTCCTTGATGCTCAAAATAAGACGTGTTTACAGGAGGAGTGATAAGGAATTGGAATGGCACCTTATTCCATTGTGCACCACCTTGTACACGTGTATCAATATGTCCCCAGCTACCTAACCAGAAACGTTTATAGATAGAGATCTCCGTAAGATTAGTATTAAACTCGCCACCTAAGAAATGCTTAATGCCCATTGTATGCGAAACATTGAACTCTGGTGCATCGAGGTTCACGGTCATACGCTGTTGCTTTGAGTTAACGTAAGTCTGTCCTGGACGGTAATTAAGTCCAAGGATAACCTCACTCACACGCAGTTTGTCAACCAACGTACCATCCATTTTCTCATAGACAAGCTTACCAGTTGGCCTATTACTCTCTGTACGAAGTTCAAAACTTGTAGCCAAACCATAGTCCGTCTCCCACTTAAAGTTTATCTTCTGACGATTAACAAAATACATCTGTTCAACCTTTACAGGACGGAAAGTCATAAAGATATTATCCTTATTGTGTTTCAGATACTTGTCTGATGGAGACTCTACATCACTTGTTGATTCGAAAGAGATGGTGCGAATAGGGAACTCAATAGGCTGATACTCGGGCTTATTGAATGAGTAAGTAACCTTAGCATCGTAATAACTGCGGTGTGACTTTGTACCATAAGCATAGTAACCCTCAAAGAACCAATGAGGGTTAAACTTAGCTGTAGTACGAGCAGAGGCACGCAAACGAATGCCATCAACAAAGTTCTTTGAGATAAAAGTATTAACAGGACCAATATCAAACTTACTTGGTTTATCTTCTGAACCTGTTTCAATGAAGTTCTCTATCAATGCCTTGGATGCAAACATTACCCATTTGAAATGCTTAGTATTTGCCATTCGCTTGATAAACGAGTCCATCCCAGCCTCACTCTTCGTCAGTTGCGTTGTTCTGTGTGCTGCCCAAAACTCATTATCACGCATCTTAGCATGGGTATCGTATATAATCTTTGCTTTACCCTTAAACTGTTTATCTTCGATAGGGGCAAAGGCATAGTTTGTCATACCCGTCGTACGAATGACAATAGCACGTTGCAAGAGGTCTGTCAGCTTCAACTCTGCAATCATATTGTCTGTTGTCAAAGCCCATTCTCCATTGCTTAACTTCGTGAATTCCTGCTGAAACTTCATTGCATCAACAAAGTTAACACCTGTATTAGCAGGCAACTGCATATCACACTTCTTCACATGGAGCGAACTATCATTCAATACATATAACTCACCACGGAACCCAAAGTCCTGCTGGTTGGCTGGCATAAACTGCAAACGAATACACTGATTCTGATTTACATAGACCGTATCATCAATATAGAAATGATAGAATGAAATCGCTGTAGAGCCAATTGGAGAAGGGAAACGCTTCTGAAGAAGATCAATTTGGTCGTCATAAAGATTGATATCCTTAAAGAGATCCTTCACAATCGTATTCAAAGCCTCACCCGTCTGTATCAGTTTTGAAATACCCTTAGTAGACTGTCCCAACACAATATCCTTCTCATCACGTGGACTCTTACGATAAAGATGCTGCGTAAGGGTCTCATCTACTGAGATTGGAAGAATAAGTTTGTTATTATAAGGACAAGTCTCCACTTGATCAAGAAGCCAAGGAGCCTTCTTAAACATAGAGCCTTCAAGTTCGTCAGGTGTAAGGTTATTAATAGCCATTGTCACCTTCTGATACTTATCATACTGATAGTAATCATGGTTTTCTAAGTTAGTTTGCTTCTTCGCAGCAATAACACGCCTCATCAACTCTACCGCTGGGTTATCCTTACGTGAATATTTATGACGACGTTTAGCCTTCACCACAATACCCTGAAGCTGCTTAGAGTCGGCAATAAGCGTCACTTTCAACTCTCTTGCTGTATGGACTGTTATCTTAATACTCCGTGGTTTATAGCCAACAGCAGTGATTGTAAGTTGTTCTCCAACCTTTCGTGCTATGGAGAAATGACCATTCGCATCACTTGAAGCACCTAACTTCAAACTCCGATAGACTGCATTCGCATAAGGAATACTATCTCCCGTTTGCCAATCAACCACATAACATTGAAGTAGCGTACTATCTATAACAGTTGGTTTAGCGGTTATCTTTGCTAATGAATCCATCATTTGCAACAGCGAATCAGTTGCTATTCCCATCGAGTCAGCTGCTGTCAACAAAGAATCTTTAGCTACAAACGAAGAGTCTTTACCCGCCAACAACGAATCAATGTGCATAACATAAGGCTTTGAATTAAAGTACAAAGATTCAAATGTATATGCATGTGCTGAAAATGATACGAACAAAAAGAGAAGAGAGATTATCATTCTCGTCTTTATCATTCGCAATCCTTCTCTTGTCTTATCAAAGACAAAAGATGTATGATTCGGCTTATTTAGACTTATTAATCTATTCATATCTTACTTTAGTTTTAGAATCATGCAAGACAACTTACTCTCGTCATTTTGCATTCAAGAGTGCTCCTATCCCATGAAAGGACTTGGAGGACTTCTCTGTTAATTGAGAAGATTACTAATCTATCTCCTCATCAGCTTCATAGCCACCCATTTCTCGGATAGCATTCTTCAGCATGGTATACTGTTCAAAGAGATTATTGACAGCTTCCTCACCACGAGTGAAATCGTGCATTGGACTCTTAAGGAAGATACTCAAGAAACGCTGAATACCATAACGACCAGCCCTTGCAGCAAGATCAGAGAGCAACGTAAGGTCAAGAAGCAATGGTGCAGCAAGGATGGAATCACGGCAAAGGAAATTAATCTTTATTTGCATTGGGTAACCCATCCAGCCAAAAATGTCAATATTATCCCATCCCTCCTTATCGTCATTACGAGGAGGATAATAGTTGATACGCACTTTATGATAGATATTACCATAAAGATCGGGCTGTTCATCAGCTCTACAAATTGTTTCAAGTGTTGACAACTTACTTACTTCCTTTGTGTGGAAGTTAGCTGGTTCATCAAGGACCAAGCCATCACGATTACCTAAGATGTTCGTTGAGAACCAACCTGCAAGACCAAGGTTACGTGTCTTGATAATAGGCGCAAAGCCCGACTTTACCAATGTCTGACCAGTCTTAAAGTCCTTACCAGCAATAGGCATACGTGTTTTCTCAGCTAACTCCCACATAGCTGGTATATCAACTGTTGTATTAGGAGCACCCATAATAAACGGACAACCTTCTGTCAATGCCGCATAAGCATAACACATAGACGGAGCAATATGCTCCCTATCATCTGACTTCATAGCCGATTCCAATTGATCAAGTGTCTTATGATATGCCTCGTCGTATGGTACATAAATTTCGGTAGAAGCTGCCCAGATAACAACTACACGTTCACAGCCATGCTCTTTCTTAAAGTTCTGGATGTCTTTCTGTAATTCCAGCACCATATCCCAGCGTGTCTTACAGTCTTTAACATTGTCACCATCCAGTCGCTTAGCATAGTTTCGGTCGAAAGCTGCCTTCAAAGGCTTGATAGCCATCAGTTCCTCACGTACAGGTTCGATATCCTTTGCTTTCAACACTTCTGCATATACAGCAGCTTGATAAGCATTCTGAGGATACACATCCCATGTACCAAAGACAATATCGTCTAACTTTGCCAATGGAACAATATCTTTGTAATGAAGATATTTCTTATCTGCTCCGCGTCCCACACGGATTTTATCGTATTGAGTCATAGAGCCGATAGGCTTCGTAAGACCCTTGCGTGCCATTAACACTCCAGTCATGAAGGTCGTAGCAACAGCGCCGCAACCAACGACCATTATTCCTAATCTGCCTTCTGCAGGCTTTACGTTTGTTTGCTTCATGATTATTACTGCAATATTTAATTAACGCATTAAAGCGGCGTATATTGTCTTAATATAGGTTGTAGTTCAACTAAATCCTTAATAACATAATCTGCCACACATGTTGTTGGCTCTTCCGACGTCCATCCTTCACCTTTTAACCAAATTGTATGGCAACCCATTTCATGAGCTGGAAGTATATCTTTTGTGTAGCTGTCACCAATCACAACAACGTTCTCAGCCTTCTCATCCAAAGAATTCACAGCTAAATTAAATATCTGTGAATCAGGCTTTCGAACACCTACAACAGCACTTTCTGTTACTGTTTCAAAATAAGAAGATAAATCAAACTCCTCAAGAACAACCGACATATTTCCATA
Organism: uncultured Prevotella sp.; assembly: GCA_963550695.1. Lineage (GTDB taxonomy): Bacteria > Bacteroidota > Bacteroidia > Bacteroidales > Bacteroidaceae > Prevotella. Next base: position 10,868 of record CAUVDL010000025.1, read on the forward strand.
GAAGTTTGTCACCAAGCCTAACCTATGGTTCTTCTTTAACTCAGATAGGACTCGCCTACTTTCTGATATATTGATTTTTACCTTCTCATAAATATCATTCAACAGAATTCTTTGCATTCGTTCAGCCTCAACCTTATTCACCGATAACCAGCCACAACTAAGTAAGTATTCAAACTCTATTCTTAACTTATTCGTTAACATTGAGAGGAATGTGTCATGTGACTGTATAATAGGCTGCTTCCCTAAGGTACGCTCTGCATGTACATAGGCTTCACGAAACTGTTCTTCTGTCACAGGAATTTTATTCCTTTTGTATGCATACCATAGAAACTTGCCCCAATGACAACCCGCAGTATCAAGTGTACCACCAAAGTCAAAGAGAAGAGTTAACCTTCCCTCCTCACTACACTGAGAAGCGTGTATCGTTTCTGCTTTTAAAGATATATCGTTTAACTCTTTGTTCATTCTAAAATGATTTAAGCTATATTAGATTGTAATAGACTGTTATTCAATACTAAAAGATAAACTTTAAAAGTATTTCTTCAACATATACTCAACCCTAATCATAGTCTAAAAAACATATTATTTACTCCTTTGGCATGAGGCTCTTACATAAATCTTCATGCCGTTTGTGCATATAGATGTACAACAAACTATATAAACTAATCTCAAACACAAAGTATATCCACGGACAATTCAACAAGCAAGTGACGTAGATAAGAATAGCACGACTGTTGAATGAAAGAAAATTTGTAAAAGGCATCAGTGGTCTGCTACCAGCTAAGAAGCGGTCTTTGAGTTCCTGTGGTACCTTATCTATACCTCCGTACTTCTCTATCAATGCTGCATGAAACTTCTGAAAAGCAGGGGTTCTACGCTCCTGACTTCTACAATAACGTTGATAATTACTATGAAAAGCACGGTCCCAAAAGACGCCCTTCTTTCCCTTCAAATCTTCAACAATAGCATGTTCGCGTTCGTATGAGTCGAGTTCTGAACCTTCTTTACCCTTCAAGAAATAAAGATGAATCTGTCGATAATAGTCACTTAACGAACTTTGTGGAGAGTGACATAATAAACTTGCAACAGCTGCTAAACCTAATCCCCAAAAGCCCCACACCTCTGATGTGCCAGGCATTGGCTGATACCACAGTCGTAAAACAATAGCAAGGTAGATTGAGAAGAACCATACATCACCTGCAAAACCATCTAAACAGCGACCTTTCATAGATTGTTGACGAGTAAGCCGTGCCAACTGTCCGTCTGTTGAATCACAAAAGTTTGCTAACATCAAGAGAATAATTCCTATGATATTATGCAAGGTATCTGTAAAGTAGAACATTACACCCGCACCAATTCCAAGGAAGATAGAAAGAATGGTAATGGTATTAGGCGTAACCCCTAAGCGATACCAGAACAAGGCAAATGCCAAACCTATGGGGCGAGTAAAATAGATATCAAGCCATTCTTCCGTGTCCATAGACTTGAAAGAGGCACGAAGAAGACTAAAAAATCCCATTTTACCATCTTGTCCTTCTCCCAAATAAGGTGAAGAGGGCTGAGCTGCAAAATGAGCGTTGTCCTTTGTTTGCTGAGCAGTTGCTCTATTATTTTGTTCTTCTTTTGTCATTGTATTCTGATTATTTACAAGCGATTCGAGTTGAAGAATAATTGACTATCTATCAACTACAACTATTCATATCGTCCTTATACTTCTCGTTTGAGGAGATTTTATGTGAAGCCTCAACCTTCTGTTTCATCCGTCCAACAATAGCTTTTGCCGCTTCTTCCTTACATCTTGAGAAACTGGGAAAGTCATTACAGTCAATGATAACATAACTGCCATCTTCCCGTACTATCGCATCACCACCATAAATAGGCGTCTGTAATAAACAAGCTAACTTCTCCGCATCAGCTTGCAAGTTAGAAGATGAAAATGAATAATATTGTGGTTTACCATTCCTTTCTTCATCACCAAACTTTGTCTCAGTAGGATTACCTGAATAATAATAACGGAAAAAGTCAGTACCTTCAACGCCATAAAACTTCACAACGTCACCTTTCACATGTGCTTGCGTCACTATGTCTATGATACCACGCTGCATAAAAGCAGATTTCACATTTTCGACTTCTGTCCAATCATGACAGAAACAGACATCTTCTTTACTTTGTGCCGATGCATCAGCGCGCTTTACCCAATAACCATCATTACCTTCATCAGGTGGAAATGGGAGATGGTTTTCACGCATCACCTTATCTACATTACTCCTTTGACAAGCCCAAACACCAGCCGATGGATTAAGAACTTGTATGCCATTCAGTTCCAACTGATCCAGACACTCTAAAGCCTTTGTGCTGCGAGCCATAGAAATGATTTGGCAATAGACATTTGCAGAATCTACTGATTCAGATGAAACAAACTGATTATAAGTACTAAAACGATTGACAAAATCATCTTCGCTTATTATCGTAGCATCCTCTAAAAGACTACCAATCTCTTGCAAGACAGCTAAGTCTTTCTCCTCAGAGTTAGGTGAATAGCAAGCTGCACGTTGTATTAACAAGGTTTTCCTCTTACAACAAGAAGATAAGTTTTTTACCCCTTCATCAGCCTTTTTTATATCTTCTATATGGTCGATATCAAACACCTTTGTCAGCGGATAAGCTTCCATTCGCAAGCCAGCTGTAACCAATGCACGCTGAAAATTACGCATCCGGCCCTCTCCTTTTTCTATACAAGATTCAAGAATATCAAGCGAAGAAGCTGTCAACCCATATATACCTGCAGAAATAAAGCGAGAGTCTACTTGTGCATTATCGTAATAGCCATTAATCTGCATGACATTGTCAACACCAACATAAAGTGGTTTTTCATCATCAATATAATCTGTAACACCCATCAAAGCGGCTATCCCATGTGCTATCTTATCTTGAAAGGATAAGACGTAATCATGAAACTCACTTTCATCAAAGATAGTATCGACAGTTGTTAGAATAAAAGGCTCATCACGAAGAAAGTCGCGCAATTCATAAAAACTATGCATTGAACTCGGTGTTGACTTTATAACAAAACGCAACGGGATGGGCAAACCATTCAAACCTTTGTCTTGTATCATCTTCAAATGACTTGCCACATCAGCCATCTGCTCATTACAGATAACAACAATCTCCGTGGCATTATTTTCCATGAAAATCCTTATTAATCTGTCTATGAGCCGTTCTCCCCTTACCTTCACCAATGGTTTGGGTTCGGTGACACCTTCTTGAGCCAGTCGTGAACCATCGCCAGCTGCAATAATTGCGAATTTCATCCCTGCAAAGATACATAATTCTAAGGAGATAAGCCCCTTTCTCGGTAACGTTTTTCTACTTAAATATACCCCAAAAGAAACTTTTATAATACTTTTATCGACTTACAAGCCTTAATACTTAACTAACCCCTCTGAAAGTGACAGAAGACAAATAAGATAAATAAAATAATAACAGCCTCATTGGAGTACATAAGAGCACGAAGAAATTTTATTACAAAAACAAGGAAAAAAAGAGACTTAATAACAGCCTAAAACAGTATTTTCAACTACTCTTGTAACCAAAAGACTATCAAACAATTACAAGACCGTAAAGTAAAAGATGCTTAATTGGACTTCAAAAGGGCGTTAGTTAGACCTCAAAAGGGCATCTTTTACAAGTCAATTGGGCGTCTTTTCGAAGCTTAAAGGGCACATATTACTTTTCAAAGGTTTGAAAATTCATGACAAAACAACAATAAATTAGATTACAAACAACAACAACTAAGTTAATATTGAACTAAAAACAGAACAGCTATAATTTTCTTAAACCAAAAATAACATGCTGAAATAAAAATAGAGGAAATAGCGTTTTAGACATAAAGAATATAAAAAATGGTAGAAAACCAAACAAAAACAACGAGTTTGAAGACCATTATAGTTAATTTTATGTTAAAGCGTGAGCAATCTAAACAAAAAATTTGCTTGTTTGAATATTATATTCTATCTTTGCATATATAAAATTAGAGGATGATAACAACGACATAGCACAAGTTGCTTAAAACCAATAAAAAATAAATCCTCTATGAATATCGATAAGTCATTTTAACATTATAAATTGATGACTTATATAGCAAAAGAGGTTATAAAGAACTATTTTACTAAGGACACTAAAATATACATAGCTACTTAGTTGCGTTAACCACGCAGGATTAATTCACGCAAGTAAGAGATTGAAATACATAGGTTAGTTTTTTAAGGTGAAGGATAACAAAATTGTCACGAGTCCTACACAGCATATTGCTGGGATATCGAAGACATTCAGCCAGTCCTGATTTCACGTCGGTGAAATCAGGATTTTTTATTTCAAATATTTTGTTTTATCCGTGAAAGTACCTAAATTTGTAACCATATATGTTTAAGAATAGATACAAGCGGTTTGGCTGTCTGCTGCTTTTCATCCTCCTTGTAGGAAAAGCTATGGCACAACAGCCCTTGACCTTTGAGTTAGAACGTGTCAACGATTCGCTTTCATGGCTGTGCCTATGCCCTAAGGTGCAAGTGAATACAGAGCAGAAAGGACACAAAAACAAGCGGAAAGCCAGAAAAGCAATTGCTAAATGGAAACTTCCCTACCCCGTGTATCAGCTGGTAACAGGAGATATTAATGGAGATGAAAAGGACGAAGCAATCGTTGGGGTTATCAAACCGACTCGCTTTTATCCACAACCTGCACGTAGACTCTTCATTTTTAAGCAGGTAAATGACAAAATACGTCCTATGTGGATGGGGTCGCAAATGGGTGGAATACTATGCAATTTTCGTTTTATTGAACCATACGTGCGCACATTGCAAGCAACCACCGATGAGAAATATGTTGTCGCAGACTATGTTTGGGATGACTTCGGACTCTCCTTCGTACGCTTTTTAACAAAAGCTGTTAGCCACGAAGAAGCCCTAAAACGATTTACTTTGGACGAATAAAGCTAAAATATAACAATTTAAACCAAAACAAGATGAAACACAATCCCTATTACTATCTATTGCGAAAAAACGCATTTAGAACTATAGCTATCGTATTGCTACTCTTGTTATTATCCCCCACTATGCGGGCACAAAACGATAAAACAGATGCTAACACGGGGGATGCTTATATTGAGCGCACCCAGGAGAAGAAGACTCCTCTTATTCTCCCTGGTGCTGGAAAAGTCAATATTGAAAAACTGAAGGGTAAGATTGATACGCAGATGGATATATCTAAACTCAATCTTGTAGAGCTGCGTGCTATCCGGAACGCCTTTGCTGCAAGACAGGGATACCCTTTCAAGGATGCTACGTTACGTGCATTATACAATACAACAACATGGTATAACGATGCGCTTTGGAATATTTCTGAAAAAGAGGAGACAAGTGGTAAGAAGTTCTCACCACGCTATACGAAAGAACAACTTGCCTTTACAGAGCGTATTCGTGCACGAGAAGCGGAATTACGAAAACTGAACTTCAAACCTGCAAACAGCAAGGATGTGGTGAATACGAAGAATCTTATCAACCCATTCCAGCTGAAAGAGTTTGACTCAAAGCTATATAGCATGTTGGGACGTACTGGTTTTGCAATTGTTTCAGCCGAACATAATCAGCTTTTCCACGTATATGAGAAGAACGATTATGCTGATTTTCCAAGCTTTGTAACCACCGATCTCTACCTACAACTGTTCCATCTCTATTTTGATTGCGTACTGCGTGATGTGGAGGAAAAGCACTTGGATTCCCTAATGATTGTCTTCTCTTCCAAAATGGGAGCAGAGATGAAACTGCTTACAAGTAGTAAGGATGTAGAAGTAAAGGCTGCAGCAGAATATGGTCAAGCATGGTTTGCTGTGGCATCGTGGCTATTCAGTCATGATAAAGCACCAAAATCAATGGCTACACTGAATGCTCCAGAAGCATACAAGAAGATGGTAATGGAAGAAATTACTAAGTCTTTCGAGGCTGAGAATGGATATTCTGAGATGCTTGAATATGACTCTCATACAGGAATGTTTGCTTATTCGCTCTTCCGTCCACGTGGTCACTATACCCGTTCTAAGGTTTGTAGTCGATATTTCCGCGGTATGATGTGGTTACAAACAGCCCATTTTGGTACGGACAAACCTGCTAAGATGAAGCAGATTGCACTTATTGCCAATGTCTTCAACCAACAACCAAAACTCAAAATCATATACGACAAGGTAAGTGAACCTATCACTTATCTTATGGGAACACCTGATAATGTTACCCTTATACAGGTTGCAGAACTTATTAAGAAGATGAACCTTCCTATAGAAAAGCTACTATCTTCGAGAAAAGATATGGCTAAACTGACGGAAGACATCGAAAGTATTGCAAAGAAACAAACGCGTATCGAGTTGAAGAAGACACGTGGAAGTAAATATGTTGTAGATATTATGCCACAGCGTTACCAACCAGATGCAGAGGCATTGATAGCTACTACGGATCAAAATAGCCCTACCTCTCTCCGCCCATGTCCAAAAGGACTCGACTGGATGGCTGTGATGGGATTGCCAGGTGCCGAACGTATTCTCATGGACGAGCTGAAAGAAGCACAGAAATGGAAGGATTTCCCCAAGGCATTAACCACTGCTCGTAAGAAAGTTGCTAATACTCCTTGGGAGGCTTGTGTAGCAAATCAATGGATGTACACGCTTCAGTCATTAGGTGACACAGCACAGTCGCTGCCTTATTTCATGCAGACACCACAATGGCAGAAGAAGAATTTGAACACAGCACTTGCCTCTTGGGCAGAATTAAAGCATGATGCTATCCTCTACGCAAAGCAGCCGATGTTAGCAGAGTGCGGTGATGGAGGTCCAGAACCACCTGTTGTGAAAGGTTATGTAGAACCTAACATAAAGTTTTGGGAGAAAGCTATTGCACTCGTAACAAGAATGGATAAAGTTCTCACAACTTACAATTTACAGACAGAAAAGGCAAAGGCTGTATATGAACGAATAAAGGAAATGGCTGAATTCTGCCGTGATATCAGTAAGAAAGAACTGAATGGTGGAAAGATAACCGACGAGGAATACAACCAGATTGAGATTATTGGTTCAACTGTGGAGAACATCTCTTTGGAGCTTGTCAGCGAGGACAATCAGATGTTACAGGGATGGTCTGATGTGGTAAGTACCGACAAGAAGGTTGCAGTTGTTGCTGATGTCTTCACTGCTACAGGTGAAAACGTGGCTATGAAAGACATGTGTGTACTTTACGAGGGTGTTGGTCCTGCCTACGAAATATATGTTGTTGTAGAGATTGATGGCTCCCTCTATCTTACACGCGGTTCTGTACTCTCCTATCGTGAGTTCACTCGTTTGATTTCAGACCCACGCATGACGGACGAAGAATGGCAAGAGGAATTAAAGAAGTCACCAACAGGTGGAACGCCATCATGGATGAAAGAGATTATAGCTCCAGTAAAAGGAATGAGTGCTGATGATGAAGAGACCTTCTATAGCTCTGGTTGTTAAAGTTATTATATGCTTATTAACTCCTATCCTACTATCTTTCAGCGGAATAGGAGATAATAATATAGACAAAAAGAAGTCTACTTCTAAAGAGGCAGACGACACCTTACGTATCGTTATTACAGGTGACCTCCTACTTGACAGGGGGGTAAGACAGAAGATTGATATGGTGGGAGTTGATGCTCTATTTTCATCTGGTATCGACTCGTTGTTTCACTCTTCCAACTATGTAATTGCCAACTTAGAGTGTCCAGTGACCAAAATAAGAGAACGAGTGTTCAAACGTTTCATCTTTAGAGGGGAACCAGAATGGTTGCCCTCATTACGTCATCATGGCATAACTCACCTCAACTTAGCCAATAATCATAGTATTGACCAAGGAAGAAGAGGACTTTTAGACACGCAAGAACAGATTAAAAAAGCAGGCATGATACCTATCGGAGCTGGTAGGAATATGGAAGAAGCAGCAAAGCCAGTACTCATTTCTACAAATCCACGGCATGTTTGGGTAGTTTCATCCCTACGGTTACCATTAGAAAACTTTCCCTATCTTCCTCAAAAACCTTGTGTTAGTCAGGAGAGTATAGATAGTCTTATCATGCATGTTGAACGCTTACGGGCTACAGATAAGAATTGTTATATTCTCCTTCTACTACATTGGGGATGGGAACATCACTTCAAAGCCACTCCGCAACAGCGTGAAGACGCACGCAGACTTATAGATGTTGGGGCTGATGCTATTGTTGGACACCATAGCCATACACTTCAAACAATTGAGACGTATCGAGGAAAACCAATCTATTATGGTATCGGCAACTTTATCTTTGACCAAAGAAAACCGATGAATTCACGGGCTTGCGTTGTGGAATTATCCATAACAACAAACAAGTGTAAAGTAAAGTCTTTACCTATAGAAATCAAGAACTGCATACCCTACCTTGACAAATAGTTTCTTCAAATTGTACTTATTTCTCACTTCCGAATAACTTTTCAGTGAAAAAGTTTGGAAGTTTACGTTTAAGTATATACTTTTGCAGCAGGTCTGAGGGTATAACCTTGCACAACGTTATACCTAAAAACAAAATGAAAAAGTAAACACAATATGAAGCGACAAAGACAAGCACTATCATTAAAGAATCTAACGAAAAGTAATGTGTGGGACATTCAGGAAAACGATGTCTTTCGCCTTTGGGCACAAGCAGAACGTGATGCTGATTTAAAAGATAATGAGCGACACTATATAGATATTATCAAAAGTGCCTTTAGCATAGAAGAAGTTAAAGTTGATAAGCCAGAAGTTATCAAGAAATATGAAGAACGTGGCTGCCAGGTAGGTCAAATTAGACTTGATGAAGGTACCACCATGAAATGGGCTTTGAAGAAAAAATCAATCCAACGTATTACTGATTTAACTTGGGAAAATATCCATCATATATCAGCTCAAAAGCTAATTGAGGTACTTGAGCGTAACTTTGGCGGTGGCTGGGAAAGCCTTCCACAGAGTGTACAGGATATTATCTTGAGTGGATTTGATATAAGTACAACAACTCTTCCGACAGCTCGTTTGAAAAAGCCAGGTGGCCTTTATGAGAAGAAAGTTGCTGATGGTTTCGAAGTTCTTGAGATTTCAAAGGGCTCATGGACAGAAGCTATCTTTGCTAAAGAAAAGCCAATTTCAATCGTACCAACTACTAAACTTTCATCATTTGATGAGGTTGGAAAAGAAGAAAACTTAAAGGATTTGGATGATGAAGAAGACCTGATGCTAGAAGAAGAAAGAGATACAGACGATGAGGACGACGAGGACTTCGATGATGACAAGCTCACAGAGGAAAGTTATCGTACCACATTCGATACCAACCCAGAGGATTTGGAAATGCAGGCCGATGAGGTTGGAGAGGATGTAGACTTCTAAACAAACATTAAAAACATAATAAGTGATTGACCAAATCACTATAAGAAAAGACCCAATCAACATCAAATGATTGGGTCTTTTCTTGCTCTCTAACTTTAATCTTGTTCTCGTTTTCCTACCTAATCCACATTACCGAACTACGAATAGCCACGGATGCGAGGCGTTTGTTTTAGTGCTTTTTAGCCTTCTGAGCCAAAGCCTGACGACGAGCATTCTGAATCTCGAGGAAACGAGCATCCATACTACTATCAAACTCTTGGTTCTTAATAATTAGCCTATCCATAAATGTATGTTATCTTAAATACTTAATCGGATGCAAAGATACATTTTCTAAGCAATCATAACAAATTAATACAACCTTTTTTGAACTATTTTCAGTTACTTTTTGACCATAATCAATACTATTGACTTATATCAAATATACATCTATATTGCAGCAAACACAACAAAAAAGGTTGACTATATCAAAATTCTTTCCTACCTTTGCACCGAATTTCCAAAGAAAAATAAGTAATAACCGCAGAACCAAAGGGGTTCCGCACAAAAGAAGAAAGGATAACATTATGTTGACATTTGGTATTGTTACTATCGTTGCAGCCGTAATCGCAGAGGCATTGATTGTTTCAAAGAAGATTAATCTTGATTAATAATTATCAAGAAACAAAAGACCAGAAATTAAAACTTACGCTGTTAAAAAACGATTAACAGCAGACAAATAAAAAAAGAAAGCCGGTACATCAAACAATGTATCGGCTTTTCCTTGTTTATTATAACTCATAATCTAACAATACACTACTCTCAACTCCACAACATATTACAGAATCTTTTGCCCTAAATATCAGTGATATTAACCCATAACACACTTGGTGTTTACTATCCGCACATGTAGTGTTAAGCACCAACACCACATGTGCCAAGCACCAATACGTTGGTAAAGTATGAAGAAAAAGACTGTGATAGTTCTTCTTATAAAATTGTGTAAAGCCTCAGAGAAAAGGTATCTTCACTTATCTTTCTAATAAAAGATTAGCTTCCAACAATCATTTTGCTCTAAAGGATATTAAGATCAGCAAGTGCTTTCTGTGCTATAACATCAAAGTCATCTCCTAATTCACAGAAACTTAGAACACAATTATATGCTGCATGTTTCAATGGTAGGCTCTCACCTGCCAGCGTTGTGTGTGCCTGATCAAGGAACTCATTAATACCACGCTCATTAGGTTCCATACCACGAGCAAACAAACGAGCGAGAAGTTGATAGCCACAAAGCTGATACATATCACGGTCAGAAGCTATCCACTTGTATGCCAAAGCAGGTGCAAAGTCAAGATACTGAAGAAGATTAAAAGCCAACAACTCAGCCATCTCCTGTGTACGAAGGCGTTCCATCCATACTTCCACAAGGTCCTCATCCATCTTCTCTGCTGGCATAATAAGCGTAGCAAGTACCTGACACTCACGAATATCCTCTTTCCAAAGTTCAATAGCGAGTTCATAATCCTTACCATACTCAGCCGCCATCTTCTGCAAATCAGGGATTGGCACTCCCCAGTTTATCTTATACGTAACGCCCTTCTGGCGCATAGAGTGCGATGCAACTCCATTCATCAAGAGGCGAAAAGACTGTTTAATCTCTTTCAGTTTCTCGTGTATCTGTTCGTTCATTATCCTTTTAATCTATATAAATTGATAAATTCTATTGTGACGTTTCTATGCCACAACAATCTAATTATTCAGTATTTAAATTCCTATTGGCAGTTGTTATTAACCGATTAAACTCAGCATTAAGAAGCTGTCAGTTTCTGAAATACCGTACATCTCCAATGTGTCAGCATCACTACGGAACTCTTCTAATAATTGCTCCCTACTCTTTCCACTCTTTACCATCCATTCTCGAAACAATTCAACAGCACGTTGAACGTTGCCCATAGCCCACTGACAATAACCTGCATTCAGATAATCCTCATGCGCTGGAGTTGCTGCAAGAAGGGTGCCGTACAACTGTGATGCCTTATCAAGGCTATTATCCGACAGCATTGCCCATGCAAGAACACGCTTAACATTCATGTCTTCTGGGTATTGATAGTCAAGACGGAACAACTCTTCACGTACCTCGCTCGTCCTACCTAACTTCAATAGAGCAACACAACGATTCATGGTGTAATTCTTATGACCAGGTTCTAATTTCAGCAACTCAGTATACACCTCTTCTGCTGTCTTATAATCTTCTGCGTCAAGTGCTGCTCTTGCCTTTCCCTTCAGAGCCCACTGGTTATCAGGCTCAGCCTTCAACGCATAGTCAAAGAACTGATAAGCAAATTCAGCCTTACCCATATTTATATTTGTATAACCCATTAAGATAGCATATCGTGGGTCTGCGCTTTGGAAAGTAGTCAATAGTTCTGCAAGTTCCGTCATCTGCCGATGCTTATACAAATGTGAAGCCAAACGCAACTTGACAGCATCGAGTCCTGTACCCATAAAGGATTTATACGTAAAGAAGAAGGTGTCAGCAACAAAGTCACCCTTACCATTATCCTCAAATGGATTGATAAAGTCATTAGCTGTATGATAAAGGCGGAAGAAACGATATAAGTCTTGTAAATAGGTACGACGAATACTGATAGCATCTTCCGTATCATCACTTTCTGCCAACGGACCTAACATAGCGTCAGAGCCAATTGCATCTTTAATATCAGCAGGTAACTGATTGATAATTTGTTCTAAAGCAAAAGCAAAGGAGTATCGATCGGACTCACAGAAATTACTTCTTTCCATGAGTGTATTTAAGAACTTCGTGTCGCCTAATTTACTTATCACAGGGCGTAAGGCAGGGTGATTCAAGTAGAAAGGAGTAAACCAATTCACCATATCATTGAAGAAAGGGAATCGCTTCATCTGACTAAAACCACCAAAATAGATGTCAGAACCTTGCTTCTGCATATCCATCATCTTGCGTACCTTCTCTTCCATCTGCTCCATGCGCTTCTCATCTGCATCTTGGTGAAGAATGCTCTCTATCGCATCTTCTTCCTTTTCCATAATACCAAGACGCCCGATTGTCAGATTAGAGTTACGCATGATATCAGGCATAATATCACGTTGAATCTTGTCATTATCCTTTTCAGCATCCTTGCTATAGAAGAACTGAATCTGTAACGTCAGTAATTCACGAGTGATGGTAGGGTTTTCACAGAGTTCACGTATCATCGCATCCTGCTCTGGAAAGATATCCATTCCTTCGAAGACTGCCAACACCCAGCCCACCAATGCACGCTGTCTTACATGCTCGTCTGTAGCCTTCTGATATACATTGACAAGTGTTTTGAACTTATTAATATCAAACTGATTCATTGCACCAAGGCTAATTGCACTTACAATTACCTGCTGGTCAGTTGACATAACTGTAGGAGAAAGGAGTAACTCTGTATAGAATTTACAATCATCATCCGTCCACTGGCACGATGTCCATAAGGCACTAAAAAGACGATTCATAAACAATTGGTGTCGATCATATAACTCAGTACTCTTCTGCTCTCTTGTTTCTTCTGGTTGAAGTGAGAGCATAGCGATGTCTGACACAAATGATTCTAACACCGTACGAACAAAGTCATGACTGGTATTCAGGTGGTCAATTACCCTAAAAGAGTTAACGTATGCACTAACATTCTTGCATCGCCAGCTAATCTCAAGGTCGGCAGCAACACGGTAAAGTCGCTGCAACAATGTGCTGTAGAGTGATTCACGATGACTATCTGAGAAGCCCCTTCCCATATAGTCTACCATCAACTGATAATCAGTTTTGATAGCTTCAAACTCACTGTGCCCCATAAGTGATGGACGCTGAACATAAAGTTGCTCTAATACCTCAATGGCATTACTCAACCTTCTATCCATCAAACAGTTTATAGCCTTGCTAAGAATCTCTTCTACATTCACTTCCCTACTCCTTTATATGATTACTATTCAAATATTATTTATTAACCTTACCGCCACTAAGATAGTTGCGAGCCATAAGCAAGTTTGCCTTACGTGGTGGTCCAATCTTCGTATATTTAATATCAGGTAGTGCTCGCACGACAGCTTCATCCACCTTCATATACTTTTGAATCAAGGCAGAGTAATACTTCACACCATTCTTGTTGATTTGGTCTACAGCCTTATCATAAGCCTCAGCAAAGGCTGCTTCCTCATCTTGACGATGCACTTTATCCATTATAGCCACCACGCCAAGGTGTACACCTGCATCTTCCGAATTGAATAGAGAATTATTATCTGCTGATAAAGCCTTTGTTATCTGTGGCTCAGCAAACCAATAAGCATCAATCTCATGGTTCTGCAACATAGCAAGCCTTACCAATACATCATTAATCTGTACACGAAAGACTTGATACTTAGGCTTAGCCTTCTTCACCACCATATCAGTCAGAAGGTCGGTTCCAGAGAAACGAGTCATAGCAACAATCTTATCACTTAGGTCAGAGAGTTGCTTCAACTTCGAATCTTTGTCAGCAATCAGTTGCCAATTAAGATTCGTATCTGTCAGATAGTGCATCAGCACCTTGTTTCTATGTTTCAGTCTTTCTGTACGAACGAGATCGCTGAAAGCAGCTTGTACACTTCCCCCAATCATAGCCGTATCACAATCCATTTGTGCATTAAACCTACAAAGTCTAATGTCAACCTTAGCTGTATCATATAACAAGCTATCCTTCAAAAGATACGCTGGGAGGCAATCCATCGTAGGCATCACAGCTATTTTATAAGCTTTCTGATAAGCTTCACGCTCAGCCAACTTCTGTGCCTGACGTTCAGCCTGCAGTTCCTTGTCGCTCTTACCACAGCTGACAAGGGTAAGCACAGCCAGTATGAGCAGGTAATTAATACGTTTCATATAGTTGCAAAATTAAGAATAAATTTTGTAACTAAGAAAAATCTTATTACTTTTGTCTTACTTATGGCAAAGGACAAGATAGCTTTCGTCTGCAGTAATTGTGGACAGGAAAGTCCAAAATGGATTGGTAAATGCCCCAACTGTGGGCAGTGGAACACTTTTAAGGAGTTCCGTATCGCTGCTGATACGGGTTCGCAGGCTGCACGCAATGCCGCAACAACATTGCGCAATGCGGCTTCAGGTGGCTCTGTTTCGGCTTTGGCAAATAAGCCACAGCGTCTCCGCGACATCTCATCTCACGATGATCCACGCATAGATATGCACGATGGTGAACTTAACCGCGTGTTAGGTGGCGGTTTAGTACCGGGTAGTATTGTACTACTTGGTGGCGAACCTGGTATTGGTAAGAGTACGCTGACATTGCAAACGATTCTTCACATGACGCAACGTGTACTCTATGTTAGCGGTGAAGAAAGTCCTCATCAGATAAAAATGCGTGCTGAGCGTATTTCCAAAGATATTGCAGAAAACATCATTATCTTGTCGGAAACTTCCTTAGAACATATCTTTGAGCACATCCGTGACGTACAGCCAGAACTTGTTGTTATTGACTCTATCCAGACTATCTCAACGGAAGACGTTGACAGTAGTCCTGGAAGTATCACTCAAGTGCGCGAATGTGCATCAGCCCTTCTACGCTTTGCCAAGACAAGTGGCGTTCCTGTGATTCTTATTGGTCATATCAATAAAGAAGGAAGTATTGCTGGACCGAAGATATTAGAGCATATCGTTGATACCGTGATTCAATTTGAAGGCGACCAACATTATATGTATCGAATTCTACGAAGCATTAAGAACCGCTTTGGTTCTACCTCAGAACTCGGTATTTATGAGATGGAACAGCAGGGACTTCGTGAGGTTAGCAACCCTTCCGAACTTCTCCTTACTGAAGATCATGATGGACTTTCGGGTGTTGCTATCTCAAGTACTATTGAAGGTGCACGTCCTTTCCTTGTTGAGACACAAGCACTTGTATCATCAGCAGCCTACGGAACTCCACAGCGTTCTGCCACAGGCTTCGATCAACGCCGCCTTAACATGCTCCTCGCCGTATTAGAAAAACGTGTCGGTTTTAAGCTGATGCAGAAGGATGTCTTCCTGAATATTGCTGGCGGTTTACGTGTGACGGATATGGCAATGGACCTCAGTGTCATTGCAGCCGTACTTTCATCAAATGTTGACACACCAATAGAACAAGGTTGGTGTATGTGTGGTGAGGTCGGACTGAGTGGCGAGGTACGCCCAATCAGCCGTATTGAGCAGCGCATTGCAGAAGCTGAGAAATTAGGTTTTAGCCATATCATTATTCCAAAGTATAACCTTTCTGGACTTACAGGTAAGTACAATATACAACTTCACCCCGTAAGAAAGGTTGAAGAAGCACTTAGAGCATTATTTGGCTAAAACAGTGATGATGACTTTGAGACAAACACTCAAAACACTCTACACCTCACTTTTGTAATAAAAATTCAGTACCCAATACTCTAAGTGGTGCTTAATTGGAGTTGAATTAAGGCTTAATTGGCTTTCAAAAGATGCCCTTTTGAAGTCTAACTAACGCCCTTTTGAAGTCCAATTAAGCACCTCTTCGAATAGAATACTTATAACTCCTTTATAACAAAAGAGTTACAAAGGCGTTCGAAATGACATTTTTTGGCTATTTTTTAAGTAAAAAACAAGGGAGCAATGTAAAGATAATTCAGCATGCAATAAATGTAAATTAAGGGCTATATAAAGAATAAAACCATCCGAACAGATACAAACGAAGAAAGGCAGTAGCCGACGGATAAACCGCTGCTACTGCCTTTAATCTTTTTCTTTTAATACTATTGCTTTAGAACTTGGCCATCTTTATAGCATCAATCGCACACTCATCACCCTTGTTTCCAAGCCTGCCACCACTGCGATCCTTAGCCTGCTGAAGATCATTAGTTGTCAGAAGACCATAGATAACAGGGATATTCTGTGATGCGTTGAGATGAGCTATACCATATGTCACACCCTCACAGATATAGTCAAAATGAGGTGTATCACCCCTGATGACACTTCCAAGAATGATAACAGCATCGAAACCGTCATTCTTAGTCATCATCTGTGCACCATAAATGAGTTCAAAGCTACCAGGGACTGTCTTAATATGAATATTCTCTGGGATAGCACCATGCTTCTCGAGTGTCTTTACAGCACCATCAAGCAAGGCACCAGTAATCTCCGGATTCCACTCAGCTACAACAATACCAAAGCACATATTACTTGCATCTGGTACGCTCTGTGCATCGTAGTCGGATAAATGATGAAGTTCTGTTGCCATGTTTGCTTAGTTAGAAGCACGCTCAATGTACTTGTCAATATCCTGATAGATAGGAGAGTTGACGTATGTCTTCTTGATATCCTTGTAAATTTCAAGTGCTTCGGTCTTCTTACCTTCGCTCTCGAGGAGGACACCAGCCTTGCGCAATGCTAATGGAGCAATGCTGAGATTAGTGTTGTCAGCAGCCTCAGAGTTAGCCATCTTAGCAGCTTTCTTGAAGCACTCAACAGCCTTATCATTCTGGTTGTTGTTAGCATAAATGTCACCAAGTGCCATCTGGGAAGCTGGACTAATCATCTGGTCGTCGCTTGTACTAAACTTCTCTGCATTCTCCAACGCCTTTGCCCAATTTGGCTTAGCCTGATGTGCATAGCAAAGCGCAACATAAAGGTTTGCGAGGTTACCAGCATCAGTGCTGCTATAGTCGCTCTGTACCTTCTGAAAACCAGCGAGAGCCTGGTCATACTGCTGACTGTTGAAGAGTGTCTGACTCTTAGCTAACTCTGTACTTGCCTCCGCCTCACGTGGAGCAGAAATGTAATTTTTGTAAAGGAAAAAGCCAGCTATAGCCACTACAACAGCAATAATAGCGATAAGAAAAGGCTTCTTGTACTTCAAGAATGTAGCCTCTGAATTGTTAAGGGTTTCTTCGTATGTACCCTGTTCTTTGTTGTTTACCATTTTACGTTATGATGTTTTTATTTTATTCTAAACTGTAAGGTGTGCATTATAGCGGGACAAAATTAATCAAAAAGTCGCATATATTGAAATTTATCAACGACTTTTTTCTTTTATTGAACGGAAATGAGTTAACTTTGCAAAGAATGGGAAGGAGTAATATAGAGGTTAAAGGTTGACTGGATTAACTTAACTTTTTATTCTCTTAATAGGGGAAGGAGCTATTTCTTTACTGTTCTTTTAATTATAAGGAGCATTTATTCACATTCATCTCCTTAACATTCAAGCAATAAATAAGACAATGCAATTAGAGAAATTATCCATTATAAACTATAAGAATATTCAGACGGCAACATTAGATTTGTCGGCTAAGCTTAACTGTTTTATTGGACATAATGGTGAGGGGAAAACCAACCTGCTTGATGCAGTTTATTATCTTTCGTTCTGTAAGAGTGCTTTTAATCCAAAGGATTCGGAGGTGATGCGCCATGATGCAGACTACTTTGTACTGGAAGGTGATTACTGTACGGATGATGGCGAGCATGAGCAGGTGTACTGCGGTATGAAGCGTGGCTCAAAAAAGCATTTTAAACGCAATAAGAAAGAATATAAACGATTGTCACAGCACATTGGACTGGTGCCATTAATTTTTGTTTCTCCAGCTGACGCGATCCTCATCGAAGGAGGGAGTGAAGAGCGAAGAAAACTAATGGATGTGGTTATCTCTCAATACGATACACCTTATATAGAATCGCTCAGCCGATATAATAAGGCTTTACAACAGCGTAATAGCTTGCTTAAGCAAGAGGAAGAACCAGATGCTACACTTCTGGAACTACTTGAGATGCAGATGGCTGAGTATGGTGAAGCAGTATATAAGAAACGAGCTGCCTTCGTAGAGGAACTTACCCCTGTTTTCCAACGTATCTATCAAACAATATGTAATGATCGAGAGCAGGTCTCACTCGAATATGTTTCGCATTGTCAACGTGGTGACTTGTTAGAGGTTATTCAGCGTGATCGAGCAAAAGACCGTATTATGGGCTATTCACTTCATGGTACGCACAAGGATGACTTAGTGATGAAACTTGGTGGCTATCCAATGAAACGAGAAGGAAGTCAGGGACAAAATAAGACATACGTATTGGCTTTGAAGCTTGCACAATTTGATTTCCTCAGACGCACAGCTGGTAATAACACACCATTATTATTGCTTGATGACATCTTTGATAAGCTCGATAGTAGTCGAGTAGAACAGATAGTGCGCTTGGTTTCTGGTGATGATTTTGGACAGATTTTCATTACAGATACCAACCGTGATCACTTAGATAAAATTCTACAAGGAAGTGCCTTCAATTACAAGCTATTCTCTGTAGAAGGTGGAGAAATAAACGAAAGAGAAGGATAAGATATGTTTAGACGGAAAGTACAACCATTAGACGACCTGCTCAATCAATTCTTACGCCAAGAAGGACTTGAGTCTCCCCTATTACAGAAACGTATTATTGCTGCATGGGACACTGTGGCAGGTGCGACGGTAGCTCGATACACACAAGAGAAGTTTATCAAAAATCAAACTCTATTCGTAAAGATTATAAACCCAGCTTTACGTGCCAATCTCTGCATGATGCAATCAGACTTAGTCAAAAAGCTTAATGCAACTGTTGGTTCTATGGTTATCTCCGAAGTAAAGATCTACTAAACGGGTCTTCCTATCATAGGAAATAACAACCTTATATTATCAAAGAAATAATAAGATTATTCCTTGTTATCACCCCACTCTCTTTACAACAGTTTTCATTATTTGTAATTGATACAAATCAAGAAACAGCATATCAAGAGAAAATTATGCGTAGATTATTTGGTGTGTGCGCAAACAATATGTACCTTTGCATCGTCAAAAGACAAATAATAGATTGTTTAGGTTAGTAGTAATAGATTTAGGTTTTTAGTTATTTAGTTTAAGGTAGAACAAAAGAGATTGTTCAAATAACACAAATAGGTTTTTAGTTAAGGTAATAAAAAGGATTGATTAAGGGTAACAATGATGCAAGATGATTGGGGATTGCCGTGAGGCATGAACCAAAAATCAAGCATAAAACAGAAATTTCACACAAGAAATAAGAAAGAGCATGATAGAGTTTCTATCGTGCTCTTTACTTTTATAACCAATATAAAAGGGCAGTCTCCTGCCCTTTTGTTATACTACGATTCTGATACTTAATTATTTTTAGATTCTCATTCCTTTAAGAATCTCATTCATCTTCTGCTTTGTCTCAATACGTGTTGGAACCAAAGGAAGACGCAAGACATTCTCTATCATACCCATATCATTCAAAAGGGCCTTACAACCTGCAGGATTACCATCCACAAAGAGAAGTTTGTAAAGTTCAGTAAACTGGTGATGTATCTTGCGTGCAGGCTCATACTCACCCTTAAATTCCAAACGAATCATACGTGAGAACTCCTTAGGCAGAGCGTTACCAATAACTGAGATAACACCTACGGCACCACTTGCTATCATTGGGAAGGTCAACGCATCGTCACCACTGATAACCTCAAAATGCTTTGGTTTGTTCTTGATAATCTCATCAACCTGCTCCAAATTGCCTGATGCCTCTTTAATGGCAACAACATTAGTAAACTCAGAAGCGATACGAACCGTTGTCTCTGCAGTCATATTGACACCAACGCGACCAGGCACATTGTACAAAACAATCGGCAGTGGGCTTGCCTTTGCAATAGCCTTAAAATGCTGATAAAGTCCCTCCTGACTTGGTTTATTATAATAAGGACAGATGCTAAGAATACCATCAATACCACTCCAATCAGTCGTTTTGATTTCTTCTACAACAGCTGCAGTATTGTTTCCGCCACAATACTTTAGGATTGGAACACGACCATTAACTATTCGTTTAATGACAGCAGTCAGTTCATCCTTTTCTTCACGTGAAAGACAAGGAGACTCACCAGTAGTAGCAAGAATGCAGAAGAAGTCAGCACCGTTATCTAAATGGTAGTTAACCAAGTTTTCAAGTGCTTCATAATCAATACTGAAATCTTCCTTAAATGGAGTTATCAATGCTATACCTAATCCATGAAAAACATTCTGCATAGTAATTATTGTCTTTTAAGAGACTCACGGTAAAGACTCCTCGGGGAGTTAATGTGCAGTCCTATTCATATTAAACGCTGAAGGGCGTCTGCCAATATCGTTGCAAATATAGCAAATATTTATCAATAACCAAAGACTTTTACTCTTAATCTTAAAAGTGTAAGTCTTCATCTTAACGTGAGCCAATCCATAGGAATATCATTCCAAGGAGAACAAAACATAAGTCGATTGCTTTTGCCTTTAAGTTCTTTTCTCTAAACAGTAATGCACCACATAAGAACGACACGAGAACAGAACCACGCCGTACCATTGACACAATGGAAATCATTGCGCCTGGTAATGAGAGTGCATAAAAGTAGGCAAAGTCTGCCATTGATAGAAAGATAGAGATTAGTAAGATAGACCACTTCCATGAGAAGGAAGCAGTCTTTTCTGCTTTCTTTCGCTGATTGAAAACATAGACGAGAAGAACTGCACCCATCATCATACATTGATAGATATTATACCAACTCTGCGCCATCATACGATCGAGCCCTACTCCGCCATTCTCAGGGCTTGCCATCAGATATTTATCAAGTAGTCCACTGCATGTTCCCATCATAGCTGCCAATACCAAGAAGAAGATCCACCTATTATGCTTAAAGTCTATACCCTCTCTCTTACCGCTTCTTGCCAATAGAAACAGGGAAATGATAGCCAGACTGACACCAACCCATTGCCAAACATTTAATCGTTCGCCAAAGACAAGCATTGCACCAACAAGTGTCATCACTGGACGTGTAGCGTTAATTGGACCAACAATCGTTAAGGGTAGTTGCGCAATCGCAAAATAACCGAATACCCAAGAAAGGAGTACAATAACGCTCTTTAATATGATCCATCGGTGCATCTCCCATCCACCAGCTCCAACATGAAAGATACTGGAATCGAGTACATGGGTATATTGTGACAATAATATCAATGGTAGAAAGATAGCCGAACAAAAGAGTGTATTGAGGAAGAGTACAGGTATGACATCATTCCCACGAAGAGAATACTTCTTCGATGTATCATAAAGTCCCAGCAATGTTGCTGAGACGAAAGCTAAAAGGATCCACATAAGTTCTTTTCTAATACTTTACTTCCCAAAGAAAAAGGGCATTTCCAGGCATACTTTCACCTGCATCACTTCTTGTTCCATTATCAACAATCTTCTTAAAATCATCTAACGAAAGACGACCTCGTCCTACTTCGACTAAAGTTCCAACAACAGCACGTACCATATTGCGTAAGAATCGGTTAGCTGTTATCACAAAACACCAATTTGTAACAGCATCATCTGTAGTCAAAGCAAACTCTTCATTGATAGGAATCCATCGTGCTTCGGTAAGATTACAGATAGTTGTTTTAACGTCCGCTCCTGTCTTACAGAAACATTTAAAGTCTTTCTCCCCTATCAAATAGGCTGCAGCCTCATTCATCTTATCAAAGTCTAAGGCATAACGAAGCTCACATGAATACTGCCGCGAGAAGGGTTTTTTGCCCGTATGGACATAATAATGATAAGTACGTGAGGTCGCTGAGAAACGTGCGTGAAGGTCTTCGCTAACAGCTTCTATCCTACTTACTGAGACATCACGTGGTAATAATCGGTTTACTTTATAAACTAATTGTGCACAGTCAAACGACAATTCCGTATCAAAATGTGCAACCATCATTCTGCCATGTACACCTGCATCAGTACGTCCTGCACCTGTAATAGCAATCGTTTCTCTTAGTATTGTAGACAGAGCGTGCTCCAATACTTCTTGTACTGATATCCCATTAGGCTGAATCTGCCAGCCATGATAGGCTGTTCCATCGTATGAAAGGGTGATAAAATATCGTTGCATAATTATCTGCAAAGGTACAAATAATTACTTAAACTCTATCTTCCCTGCAAAGAAAACGGCTCTTACGTTAAATGCGTGAACGCTTTTCGTACTGCTTTAACGGAAGAACCGAAGTTAGTCATTAAACAAAAACATAGCTAAGACAGTTAACACCAAGCAGCCCCACCCCCAACCCCTCCCCCATAGGGAGGGGAGTGATTAGCGAGATACCCCTATTGATTAGGAAATACATTTAGCTACCCCAACACTGCAAACGATTAACAATACTCCATAGCAAGTTGTTTTCAGCACTCCCTCTCTCTTAGAGAGGGGGTTGGGGGTGAGGTTCTGTGCGTAAAATATCCTTACAAAATATTGATTGGAAAGGTCGAAAAAACGGCTAAAAACGTGCTTTTCTTATACCCTTGTA
>CAUVDL010000026.1:0-32541 GCA_963550695.1 uncultured Prevotella sp.
ATTTTTGACGAGATTACCAACTTTTTCAAGCCTTTTCTTATCCCGAACTCGCGTATATATTCTTTCGAAAATCATTTCTCATTATCACCCATCCATATACCTATTCAACCCTTTCATAGACAGAAACCCACCAATATTTATAATTATAAGTGTTTTATGTACTCTTTTGTTTGAAATAGAAAGAAATAAGACTAATTATGATTTAGAGTCTAAATTTAATCGTAAAAAGATTGTTTCTTTTATAAATAATATTTATATTTGCAGCAGATATATAATAGAATGAATAACCTGTAAGGGTCTTTACTCATCAATTCCTCTGAAAATATCTTCTGCCATACGTGGCAGATACCATAGAAAAAGTGTTACATCCAATATTTGATTAACTATAAATATATATATATATGAAGCAGGTTTACTATTATCTTTTTTTAGTGCTAT
The DNA here is from genome assembly GCA_963550695.1 of uncultured Prevotella sp. Classification (GTDB taxonomy): domain Bacteria; phylum Bacteroidota; class Bacteroidia; order Bacteroidales; family Bacteroidaceae; genus Prevotella. Next base: position 439 of record CAUVDL010000026.1, read on the forward strand.
TGGCGTTCTCGTCAGTAAACGTAAAGGCTGACACGCCCGTTAAAATCAATATTGATGATGTCAATAGAGTTTCTGTCAAAGTCAACTACATGCCCGTTGCCAATCTTGTCAATGGTGTTAACGAAGTGACTGTACCTCAATATGGTTCCTTAACGATTGAGGCCAAAGAGGGTTTCTACCTTAAGGATGTCACAAAACAAGACGCAGATGAAGCATTTATAACTCAAAACATCTCAAATCTCACGTCTTGTAATATCTATTTATCAGATGCAGATAAGAATAAACTCATTAAGGTTAAGAGTGGAGTCTTAGCTGATGCTCGCACAGGTTCATGTACTGTAAACGTTGATAATGCCTCAAAAGTGAGGGTGTCACGCAATGAATCACGCACGTCAGTAGCGTTGCAAAATGGTGAAAACACGGTTAAATGGATTCCTAATACCGAGAAAACGCTTGTAATTACCAATGCTAATTATGGTGATGCCCCTATATATAAGGTGACACTTGATGGTAACGACGTTACTCCTTCAAGTGGTCAATACTTTGTTACACTGACTGCTGGCTGTGTTGTTGACATTAAAGCCGATTATCCAAACGTATCTTATCCTGTAAAATTCAACTTTACTGACGAGAATGCAAAGGGTGTTATCTCAAAGGTAATGGCTGATGGTGTGGAAGTTAAGAACTACAACGATGCTGACTTTAAACTCAAAGCAGGCACCAAGCTATCATTGAAATTCGACCAAAGTAACTATGCTTTAGATGCTTTCAAGGTTAATGGAGCTGCCACTACGGTATATGGTACCTACGACTGTTACGTGAAAGACAATCTTGTCTTTGACATTCAAGCACATAAATATGCTACTGTAAAGGCTGTCCTTACTGTTGATAAGGCTGAAAATATCACTGCTTATGAGGGACAAAGCTATAATAACAAGGTGATAACACTCAAGGATGGCAACAATAATATTGAGTTAGGCGAGAAGAATAACCTCATCCAAATAAAGCCTAATAGCGGTTGTAAGGTTGAGTCAATCAAGGTAAATGGAAGTCCTGTAGCTGCCAATTATGAAGGTGCATACGAGATAAGACTAACCGAAGGTATGACTATCGAGGTTAAAACATCAGCTATTGTCCGCGACCAAAAGGCAACGGTTGTCATTGACGACATCAGCCTTGCTAACTATGGCTTCAACTTCTACCGCTCTGACCATTCAACGATTAAGATGCAGACAGGTGAAAACACAGTGATGTTCTCTGCTGACGATCATCATTTCATGCTTGGTGCATACGGTAATGACCTGAGTAAGATGGTGGTTAAACTCAATGGGACGAAACTTGATCCATCTTATCCTGGCGGCACAAGTTTTGAGTTTGATTTGAAGAACAACGACCATTTGGAGGTCTTACTCAAAGGTGAAACAAATGGTATTGAAGCCATAGAGTCAGTAAAGCAAGGCAAGGCTGTTATCTACCGTCTTGATGGCAAGCGGATAGAAGGCACCCAACTGCCTAATGGAGTATATATTATTAATGGTAAAAAAGTTATAGTTAACAAGCGATGAGAAAAATTCTACTCACAGTATTTTGTTTATGTTCGGTAGGATTAGCTTACGGTCAGTCTAAGCTTGACTTACAAAGTCAGTTGGAACTGTTCAAACTCCGTAACACTTCCATTCCTACTTACAACAGTCGTACACGTGCTTTTGAACGACCAAAGAGTGTACCAGAGAACACGATGGCAATGGTCGAACTGAAGGATCAGAACGATCGTGCAGACTTAGAGGCACAAGGTGTAAAGGTGCTGCGTGTACGTGGTAATATTGCCATTGTCGTAGCTCCAATAAAAAACATTGAGCGTATCGCAGACTTAAAGTGCGTTCGTCGTATGGAACTCCCGCGTCGTGTTTATCAGAAGATGGATGTTGTACGTAAGGAGATTGGTGTTGATAAGATTCATCAAGGCGTCGATCTTCCACAGGCTTACACTGGTAAGGGTGTTGTAACAGGTATTGTTGATGGCGGTCTTGACCCTAACCATATCAATTTCCTCAAGCCTGATGGTAGCACACGCTTTGGTTATATCAGTAAGATTACAGCCAGTCAGTCAAATAAGAACGGTTATCAATACGATAACTATTATCCTCGTGCCGTGCTTGACACCTTAACAAACCGTGAAGATTCATACCCTATTGAGGAATTTACCACAGACTCTTACAATACTTTCCATGGTACACATACAACGGGTATCATGGCGGGTGGATACAAAGGCAATATCACCTATGCAGAGACTAACGATAACGACAGATCTTATAAAGTGACAGGTCCTAATCCGTTCTATGGTTGTGCAACAGAGTCTGAGCTTGTGGCTTCCTGTGGTGATTTGCGCGATCAGTATATTGCATTTGGTATTGATGATGTTGTGCAGTATGCGAAACACTCTGGTCCGAAACCCAAGCCATGTGTTATCAACCTTTCATTAGGTAGTAACATTGGTGTACACGACTCTACAAGTGTGATGAATCGCTTCCTTGCAGAGGAAGGAAAGCATGCCATTATCTGTGTCGCTGCAGGTAATGAAGCTAATATGGCTATCGCATTGAAGAAGGATTTTACTGCTGTGGGTGAGACGGTTAAAACCTTTCTCGCGCCAATGCAGCCAGATAGTTTACGTTCTGGAAACAAGACCTACTATAATCTTCGTAACGGACAGATAGCAGCTTACGGTAATGACTCTACTGAATTCGAGTTACAAATCATTGTTACGAATACAAGTCGCGGCAATAAAGCTGCTATCAGAATCCCTCTTCCAAAGAATACAAATGGTCAACCTATTACCTATGCATCAGGTGGTGACTATTCAATGACAGGTGCTGTGATTAATCAAACTTTTGCGAAAGCGTTTGATGGTTACGTTACAGCGGCTTCTGCAATAGACTCTGAAACGGGCCGTTACTACGCTATGGCGCAGATTATGACCAGTGATAACCAAAAAACTAACAAAAACGGCAACTATAAACTGGCGTTGGAAATAAAGAGCAAGAAGCCTGGACAGCGTGTCGAAGTTTACACTGATGCACAGTTTATCTACTTCGATAGCAATAAGCAGGATGGTTTCGTAAGTGGAACACGTAATGGTTCTATCAGCGATATGGCTTGTGCAGCAAACATCGTTACCGTTGGTAGCTACAATGTACGCAATCACTGGTCTTCTCTCGATGGCTATGTTTATGGTTACAACAAGCGAGGTGACGAAGATGATTTCCCTGAAGGCGAGGCTTCACGCTTCTCTTCTTTCGGTACATTAGCTGATGGTAGAAACCTTCCACACGTATGTGCTCCGGGTGCATCTATCATCTCTTCTGTCAACTCATACGCTGTAGAGAATCTGGACTTAGGCTATACTGACATGGCATTGCAGGGTAAGTTGGAGAAAGGTGGTAAGAAATACTACTGGCATCAATCACTCGGTACATCTATGGCTACGCCTGTTGTAGCTGGTGCTATTGCGCTCTGGCTTGAAGCCAACCCAAGTTTGACAGTCAAGGACGTAATTCGTATCATCCAGGAGACTGCTCGTAAAGATAACTATGTTACTAATACGGGCGACCCAGTACAGTGGGGTGCAGGTAAGTTTGACGCTTACGCTGGCTTAAAGCAGGTACTAAAAGAGAAGAATACCAATGGTATTAATGGCGTGAGATACGCTGAGGATAAGGAAGTTCCAGTTATCACAATGACTGGCGAACGCGCTTTCACAGCCTTCCTTGCTGGTGCAAAGCAGCTGAACCTACGTGCGTACTCACTCAGCGGACAGTTAGTTCACTCGCTCTCTGCACAAGGTGACGAACTCAACGTTAATGCCTCTTCATGGAACAAGGGCGTTTACTTGATTCAAGTAAATGGCAGTAAGGCACAACGTATCGTTATCTATTAAGGCTTGATTTGTATCGAATAATATTCCCAAAGGATAGGAATAACACTCCTAATCCTTGGGAATACGATAAGTAAACATAAGCTATAAAATCAGAACACAATAATATTTATATTTATATGAAGCACAAATTTACTTTTTTGCCATCATTCCTCCTCTTAGTGATGGCTATGTTGTGGAGCTCGCTTGCAGCCCATGCGCAAGACGAAGTTATGATTCGATTCCACACCAATGTACCTGAAAAGGCAAAGAATACTGGTGTGCCAGCACAGGTTTCTTTTGTGTTGGGTTCTAAATCTGACAATGCCAACGTTTCTATCGACTATGGGGCAGGTGAAACCGAAGTTGAGATTAAGAAAGCTGTTGTTGTAAATGATAATGGCGAACAAACCATTAAGGGTACTCTCTGTACAGATATTGTTTCAGATAATGGCTGGGTAACGATTAAAGGTGACCCAGACGACCTATATTTCTTCAATGCTTCAGGCAATGAGATTGACAAGATTGAGTTTAATCCTAACTTAAAGCTACAAGTATTGAACTTAGAGCATAACAACTTAAAATCACTCAACATCGACCGTTTACAGAGTTTGAATATTATCTATTTGCAGGATAATCCTTTCTCTGCAGCTACTCCATTGATGATTGGTCGTATGCCTTATCTTATGGTATTGGAGGTCCCACAGATTGGACATATCTCTCCTAACTTCACACTTAAGAACTTCCCTAATCTGCGTTCGTTTGATGCTTACCATACTATCAGTCTCAAGGTAGCAGACCCAACAGGCTGTCCAAATCTGCAGCGTTTGAGCCTTGACATGACAAGCGTGGAAAGTGTTGACCTCTCTAAGAACCCAGAATTGCAGATTCTTAACGTGGGTGACTCTCGTGTAAAGACACTTGACCTTAGCAACAATCCTAAGATTACACAGCTCTATATATCTCATTCTTCTGGAACAGTCAATACTGACGTGAAGTTTGAGAGCATTGATGTGTCTCATTGTCCTGAGCTCTACTACTTCTATTGTGGCGGTAATAACTTGAAAGAGCTTGATTTGAGAAACAATCCAAAGCTCTTTACGCTCTCTTGTGATCGTAACCTCTTGAGAAAGCTTGACGTTAGTCAAAACCCTGCACTCTATAGTGTCAACGTGCGTTATAACTATATGGACTTTGCCACATTACCTGAGCCAGGCAACTGGTTTGAGTATTACCACGAGCAGAATCCTATGGAGTTGAACGATACATATAAGGTAGGTGACGTCATCGACCTCAGCAAGCGTGTGCTTCGTCCAAAGACAACGACCCAAGCAAGACTCTTCCGTGTTCCAAAGGCTGACCCAACAAAACCAGTAGAGTTAGACGACAGTTATTACTCTTACGAAAATGGTAAGGTTACATTGAAAAAAGCACTTGACGATGAGGTCTTTGTTCAGTTCAATAACAGTCGCCTCAAAGACTATCCTATCCGCACTGAAAACTTCCGTGTGAAGACTGCTGCCGAGTTTGGTAAGGATGTGAAAGCTATTCAGCTCTCAAGTATTGGCGACGCTGGTTCTCCTCTGAAGATGTCTGTCGGTATCCTTGGTGCTACAGCAGCTAATCCTGTAACTGTAAAGGTTGACTTAGGCGATGGTAATACTACCCCATTCGAGATTAAGGATGAGCGCCCAGCTACAGCCAATATCGTGACTACACGCACTGGTGCTGGAGACATTATCGTATATGTTCCACAAGACAAGTACGTAACAAGTCTTGAGTCTGATGGTCAATACATTGACAACATCGACCTCTCTGCACTCACAGAGCTCCGTACGCTTACATTGAAGAGAGCAGGTCTTACTACTATCGACCTCTCTTATAACAATAAGCTTGAGAAGCTTGACCTCTCTGGTAACGAACTTAAGCGTGTTGACCTCCGTGGTCCATCATCTTACTTCAATAAGAGTAAGTTGACTGATATCAACGTAAGCTACAACCAGATTGACTCATTGCTCTTCAATACCATCTATGGTGTAACCAAGCTCAATGTAAGTCACAACAAACTGAATAAGTTGGATCTTAAGGATGCCGACAACTTGCGTATGCTTGATATCTCTCACAATAAGTTCACTCGTCTTCTCCTCAACCACAGCGAACTTATAGAGGATGTAAACGTTTCAAACAATGAGTTGACAGAGGTGAAGATTCCACCTGTAGCACCTATCAAGAAGTTGAATGTTAGTGGTAACTACTTCACATTGGCAAATATGCCTAACGACTTCGGTCTGACTCGTGGTAACTTTATCTATGCACCACAGCATGTACTGCAGATTTCAACCTCTTCACCAGGTATTGATCTCTCTGAACAGAATATAACAAAGGATGGTGCAACAACTAACTTTGTATGGAAGAAGAAAGATGGTACTCCGTTACAGTTGGGAACAGACTATACCATTACTAATGGTTCAGCAAAGTTCACCAACCTCGCGCTTGACTCTATCTATTGCGAGATGACGCATCCTGCTTATCCTGATTTCGAAGGACAGAACGTCTTCAAGACTACTAATGTTCATCCTATCGCCTTCCCTAAATATGAGCTGGCTTCGTTTACCACTGTCAACCAGACTGATAGCGTAGCATTGTCTCTTGCAAGCTATACTCCTGGTAAGTCAGTTTACTTCGAGTGGGGTGGCAATGGTAATGTCACACAGTATACACTTGGAGAAACCTATAAGATTTTCCAAGCTAAGTCAAAAGCAAATACAAAGGTACGTGTACTCGTTGCTGAGGCTGATGATAAGGTGAAAGTCTTCAGTGTTGCAAACGTTAAGATGACTGATGTAGATCTCACTGGTTTGAAGGGAGCAAAGCTCATTGCGATAACTCATGCTGGATTGACATCAATAAAGCTCCCTGCAGCACCAAATCTTACCGACTTGAATCTTGATGGTAATGAGTTGACAGACCTTGATTTGTCTCCATTCCCAAGTCTTACTTCAGTTTCCCTGATTGGTAATAAGATTAAGACATTCGACATATCAAAGGCACCAAATCTTGGTATCGCATACCTCTCAAGCAACAAGATGAAGGAAATCAAACTTGATAACCCTAAGCTTTGGAACCTTGATTTGAGCGATAACGATCTTGAAAACGTGTCACTTGAGAAACTTCCTCAGCTGGAGCAGTTGTGGCTGAATGCTAACAAGTTGACAAAGGTTGATGTATCAAAGAATACCAACCTTAGAGTTCTCAACGTTGTTGGCAACCGTCTGAAGTTCTCAACAATGCCATTGCCAAGCAACAACGGTAAACGATTTGACAGATATTCTTATAATCTTCAAGCACCAATCGACGTTAAGTGCGTCGATGGGAAGGTTGACCTCAGCTCAGAGGCTGTCGTAGGCGGTGAGATGACAACCTACCACTGGTTTGTTGGTAATGTGAAGTATATCGATGGTGAATTGCAAGGTGAGAAGTTAGACATCAATGATGAGTACACTGTTGAGAATGGTGTTACCACATTGAAACTCACCCAGCCAATCACCAACCTTGTTTGTGTAATGGCGAACGATAACTTCCCTAATGCTCTTATCTACACAAACTACATCGCATTCACACCTGCAACAGGTATTGATGCAGTGACTGCAGATAAGGATGTTAAGATTCAGTTCCTTGACGGTGCTATCAGCGTTCTTGGTGCACAGAATAGCACAGTTGCTATCTACTCAATCGATGGTAAACTCGTTTACCAAGGTAAGGTTGCTGACGATAACACCCGCATCCCTCTCGCTCGTGGCACTTACATTATACGTGTAGGAAACAAGGCAGCAAAGGTAAGCGTTAAGTAAATAATAGCTAACTAATAGACATTCCCCTTGCTTGTTGTAGAATAAGGATTCGGCAACAAACAAGGGGATTGTTTTGTATAAGCCCACGAAGTGCCAATTAAGCTTCTCCTTCTGTAACAAAATCAACGTGTTAAGCCTTAGCACCATTGGTGTTTACCATCAACACGACATGTGCTAAGCATCAACTCGTCGGCTAAAGACGACGTAAGTGAACAAGTAAAAAGGTAAAAAAGTCAACGAGTTATATGTTTTTCAGTTTCGCTTAGATGTTTATTGTGCAAAAGAATGAAAAAAAGTGTTATCATCTTGTGATTTATTTCTATCTTTGCATCTCCTTTCTAAGGCAGCTAACTATCAACAGACTATCTGGTGTGGGAATCGTCCTGCAAAACAATCGACCAGACAAGGTAGTGCGAAAGAAGAAAACCTTTAGTCTTCTATGTGTTTACCCATAAACTCTACGCGGTTACCCATTAACAAGAAATACTATGTGTGAAGTAGAACTTACCACACAAAACGGAGGTATGGTTAAAATTCGTCATAAAAGATTAGCTAATATGCCTTTTAATCCTTACCTTTGCACAGAATAAATAATACTTATGGACTGGTTAATTGATATTTTTTCGGCAGAGAAGCAGGATACGGTAGCCCATATCATGCTATTGTATTCTATTGTCATCGCCTTGGGTATCTACCTTGGCAAAATTAAGTTTGGAGGTATTTCGCTTGGCGTTACCTTTGTGTTGTTTGTGGGCATTCTTGCTGGTCACATTAAATTTACAGGACCTATCCCCGTATTGACCTTTGTACAAGACTTTGGATTGATTCTCTTCGTCTTTATGATTGGTCTTCAGGTAGGACCTGGCTTCTTTGAAAGCTTTGGTAAAGGTGGTCTCAAGCTGAATATCCTTTCGACGGTGGCAATTCTGCTCAACGTCCTCGTGATGTTTGCTTGCTACTATATTTTCTTTGACACGAAGGACTCAACGACCCTTCCAATGATGGTGGGTACGCTCTATGGTGCCGTAACTAATACCCCTGGTCTTGGTGCTGCTAATGAAGCATTGCACAGTGTTTACAAGAACGGCATGGACTTCGACATCACTTCAGGTTACGCTTGTGCTTATCCTTTGGGTGTGGTAGGTATCATCGGTGCAACGATTGCTATCCGTTATATCTGCAAGGTAAACCTCCAAGAGGAGAATGACAAGCTGCAAGAGGAAGAGGCTGAGAATCCTCAGGCAAAACCTCATTCAATGTATTTGAAGGTACAGAATGCTTATATCGCAGGACGTAACCTCAAGGAGATTTCAGAGTTCCTTAATCGTGACTTCGTTTGTACACGTCTTATGCACAATGATGAACTTTCAATCCCAACCTTGGATACAGTCTTCGAGTTGGGCGACGAGATTCTTGTTGTCAGCGCAGAGGGTGATGCAGAGGCTATTCGTGCCTTCGTTGGTCCAGAGATTGAAGTAGACTGGCACGAGGAAGACCAGCCACAGCAGTTGGTTAGCCGTCGTATCGTTATCACCAACAGCAAGATTAATGGTAAGACATTGGGCAGCATGCACTTCCGCACAGTATATGGCGTGAACGTAACACGTATCAGCCGTCAGGGTATGGACCTCTTTGCTGGTCGCAACCACCGCTTTATCGTGGGTGACCGTATCATGGTTGTTGGTCCAGAGGAGAACGTAAACCGTGTTGCAGCAATCATGGGTAACTCTGAGAAGCGTCTTAATGCACCAAACATTGCTACCATCTTCGTTGGTATCATTGTTGGTATTATCTTCGGTATGCTGCCAATCGCAATTCCTCACATGCCTGTACCAATGAAGCTTGGTTTGGCTGGTGGTCCATTGGTTATCGCAATTCTTATCGGTCGTTTCGGTTATCGTATGGGACTTGTGACCTATACTACCACATCTGCTAACATGATGCTTCGTGAGATAGGTTTAGCACTCTTCCTTGCCTCGGTAGGTATTAAGGCTGGTGCAACCTTCTGGGACACCGTAGTTCAGGGTGATGGATTGAAGTATGTGTACACTGGTTTCATCATCACGATTGTTCCAATCCTTATCGTCGGCACTATTGCTCGTCTGAAGTATAAGTTCAATTACTTCACAATCATGGGTATGCTTGCCGGAACCTATACCGATCCACCAGCATTGGCTTACGCTAATTCTATTTGTGCAGGTGAGGCTCCTGCTGTAGGTTACTCAACAGTTTATCCGCTCAGTATGTTCCTTAGAATTTTCTTGGCACAGGTAATTGTACTCTTCTTCTGCCAGATTTAGGAAAGAACAAGATAAGAAAGAAAACGAATTTGGGTGTATCAGATTTCTGATACACCCAAATTCATTTACGACCTCCATTGAAATAGGAATGTCCTTTACACATAAATATACGCGAGTTCGGGATAAGAAAAGGCTTAAAAAGTTGGTAATCTCGTCAAAAATTCGTATCTTTATAGGTGATAATCAATAGATTACAAGATTTTTGAACGATGATTACCAAGGACAAAGTTACTGAATAATACAATTATGCAAAAATTAGAAATAGCCAACAATATCCGTTACGAACACAGATATATAGAAGAAGTGCCCAGTTGGGACAGATGGGACGCCCGTATGCACGATGTGAAAGATCAGCTGCTTGCCATTGATTTATACAATAAATTCGGGTGCTGTAAACAAGTCTGATTTTGTGCGTGCCCGCATTCTTGGCGGACACTTCAAAATGATTATGGTGGACAAATCCGCTATGAACTATTATCGTATACTCACCAATTGAGCATCGAAATCCACAGGGAAAAGACGTAAACGAGACCTCTGCAAAACTCCTCACGAAAATATTTGCATATTTCGTAATTTGAAGGAACTACTAGGATAAATAGTTCACTTTGCACATTTTAATTGTTTATCTACATTTCTTTACGGCCCAAGAATCATACGTAGATCTACACAAATATTTACTTGATTATCAGTCCAATATCTTTAATTGTTTGATTTTGCCACTTTATAATCTGTAACAGACCTTCATTGTATTTGCAATTATTTATGGAATTTTTAATAAAGCGAGCATTTTTCACTTCTTGAGAACAAGATTTTAAGTCTATATCCTTTTCCATAAGTATTATCTTATTCAAATACAACAAGGACTTATCGTACTGCTCTAGGATGAAGTAGGTTAATGCCATATAGTTGTCATGGGCAAGTCTATCTCCATAGAAAGGATGACTATTTAAGAAATATACAAAATCATCAAACGTGTTCAATTTGTTAAACAAGTCAAATTTGTTTATTTTTTCTTGTAAATCTGGAATACTATCTATATCCCAGTAGGAACCGATTCTATCCCCTAAACTAAAATTTAATGCACAGAATGGATCATAAAGACATTGGGCGAAATAATAAACAATGAACGATGTAGAATCAATAGACTTATCTAAATATAGCCCAACTAAAACCATCGCCCCCGTTCTATGAGTCACAATATAGTACGCTAACCGTCCTTTTTTGGTAAATTTATCAGAGAGGGTTAAATCTCTCAGTATTTTATTTAATGTTGATGCTTTCATTTCAGTTCCCCCTTATTTCTGTTACTGGTACATTTTTTACGCAAGTTCGGGATAAGAAAAGGCTTGAAAAAGTTGGTAATCTCGTCAAAAATTCGTATCTTTATAGGTGATAATCAATAGATTACAAGATTTTTGAACGATGATTATCAAGGACAAAGTTACTGAAATTTTCTGTATAATCGACGAGTTTGATAAGAATTTGAGTGCCGAATTAGCGTATGAACTTGTGTTCTGCCCTTACAGCATACTGCTTCTTTGAGAACAAACCAGAGGCACTGCTGGTGTATATGAAAAAATCAAGGCAGTTGGAACTCTTTTCATGCTAAACTTATCCCGAAGTCAAGTATAAATTATTATTTAAGCGTTAGTAAATAAAAGATTTTGCTACAAAGATATTAAAAAAAGAAGATAAACAAAAGCAAACTGACATTTTTGTTGTTACATGACGATAAATTTAATCGTTCACAATAAAATGCACATAAAAAATATTAGCTTATCAACAGATGACGACATATTTACGCCGCTTACTTAAAACATCCCTTGTATATCTACTATTTGTATCTTGCCACAAATAAAATGATAGTTACAAAGTTTACCAGCCCTATTCTAACCTCTTGTTGATGCTCCGCACATGTGGTGCGGAGGCTTAGCACCGTTTGTGCTGAGGGCATATTACCTTATAATATATAGCTTAGGTAAAAATGATTTAGCCTTAAAAAGACCATTGAAGATAAAATGCTATAACCTATTAGATACAATTATCCCCTCTACAAAACCTTTCATATGGTCATTGCCATTAGTTCTGAGAGGGGATAGTATATTTCTTTTGAGTCCGTCAAACATTCTCCATTAACTCTCCGTAACAGTAAATTTAGAGAAATCTGTCATACGAAGCAGTTCCTCGTAAGTAGTCTTAGGATTTTTCTTCATATAGTTGTCTACAGCCTCCTCGTACCAACTGTGATAGGTTCGCTTTGTCATTATCTGATTAACAATCCATTGTATCTTGCCAATCTGCAAATCACGCTCTAACTGCGGACGTGATTCGAAATGCTGTAAAGGATAGATACTCACCAAATAGAATGTCATACAATCTGGAAGAATGTACTCACGTGACATCTGCTTACGCTGTGTTGGCGAATAAAACTTCGCATACAATGGATAATTAGGACCGAGATACTTATCGAGCGAGATACCTATCGTACCATTACCCACAACAACACTTTGGTCTAAAGCCGAAATCTGTGCATAGACTCTTGGAATTGTTATGTTTGGCAAAGCCTGCTTCAGTCGTGTAAAAGCAGCACTAAACTGATGATCAAGATCCTCTGTATTAGCATACTCAGACTCTACAGCAGCAATAACAGACTGCAAGGTTGTGTCTTGATAGAACTTCAAGAACTTTGTATTGATGTCTGGATCGGTTATCTCACCTATCTTTACGACATCTTCTATCAGTGTACGAGTTTCAATCGGATACTCTGTGTTCATCTGCTGGAGCGCAGAGAAATCACCTGTTGTCAAGTAACGATATTCCAAACGGTCATAGCGATCTATCTCTAATAACAGCGAATTTTCATTCACGTCATCAGATGAAAGTTTGAACTGACAGCCTGCACAGACAAACAGAACAACTAATAATATAGAATAGAGATATCTCACAGGTTACTTCCTCTGGTTATTTTTTACAATATTTGAACATTAACTGCAAAATTACTAAAATATATTTTAAAACACAAGTGTTCTGCTAAAAATATTAAAATAATATGCAAATATATCCTATTTTCATTCAGACAAACTACTAAACACCTTACGCCCTTTCACGTAGTATTGCCAAAGAAGGCTATATTTCTTACGTCCATCATTCGTACAAGAAGAGAGGTTTTCTCGATGTTTTACCACTCCATCAAGACGAATCGGCAGGCGTTCAAACTCGTTTCGCCACTGTTTAAAGGCACGACGTGCTGAGAAAATCGCCTTAAATTCACCCCAATTATGATTCAGAATCAGCGTTTGAAATGCAGCCAAATAGTCTAAGAACCATCTTATGCGCATGACATGCTTTAACTCATCTTCTGGCAAGTTCTTCCACAACATAGTCAAGTTATTGCGGAAGTTCAGGAAAGTTTTACGTGGGTTTGACTTAGGCAACGTACCGCCTCCAACGTGATAAACATAGCTTTCTGGGAAGCAGAAGATGCGCTTACCCATCTGATGCAGACGCCAACAGAGGTCTATTTCCTCATTATGGGCAAAGAATCTGCCGTCCAACCCACCTGCTGCCCAATAGTCCTTGGCACGTATCATCAAGCAAGCTCCTGTTGCCCAGAGGACTTCCTGTGCATCATCATACTGTCCATTATCCTCCTCTACGGTGTCGAAGATGCGCCCACGACAGAACGGGTAGCCATAACGATCAATGAAACCTCCCGATGCACCAGCATACTCAAAAGCATCACGATTAGCAACAGAGAGCAATTTTGGCTGACAAGCTGCTATATCCTCATGGGCATCCATCTCCTCGATGAGGGGTGTAAGCCAGTGATGCGTCACCTCGACATCACTGTTTAACAACACGTAATACTCGCTCTCTACCTGCCTTAGCGCACGATTATAGCCCTCTGCAAAGCCATAGTTCTCAGCTAATTCTATCACGCGAACATGTGGATAAGTTGCTTTCAACCATGCGACAGAGTCATCTGTTGAAGCATTATCGGCTATGATAACCTCAGCTTCACCTCGTGAGAAATTCAACACGGAAGGGAGATATTGCTCCATCATGCTTCGTCCATTCCAGTTCAATATGACTATTGCAACTTTCATAAGAGTTCTGCCTTTAATGAACTTTGATCGAAATTAAACTCTCCCAATCGTACACGGAGAATCTGATTGTCATATTCTTCCTTTGCCTGATCGGGCGATAGTTCCACACGAATATAGTTAGCTGTAAAGCCGTGCATAGCCTTACCTCGTGCCGCTTTCTCAAAGAGGACGTCTGCCTCCTGACCTATATACTCCGCATAAAAAGCACGTGTCTTCTCGTCAGAGAGCTTCAAGAGCTTATGCGCACGATGTTTCTTCTCGCGATCATCCACAACGTAAGGGATTGACAAGGCCGCTGTTCCAGGACGTTCTGAATAAGGGAAGACATGGAGTTGGGTAACAGGCAGGGAGTCAAGAAAGTTATAACAATCCTCAAAATACTCTGGCCGTTCACCGCGAGAACCTACCATCACATCCACACCGATAAATGCATCGGGCATCTTTTCCTTAATAAGTTTAATCTTATGTGCAAAGAGTTCCGTGTCATAACGGCGGTGCATCAACTTCAAAACCTCATCAGAACCACTCTGAAGTGGAATGTGGAAATGTGGCATGAACGCACGTGACTCGGCACAATACGCTATCAACTCATCATCGATCAAGTCGGGTTCAAGCGAACTAATACGGAAACGCTGTATTCCCTCTACCTTATCTAATGCCTTAACGAGGTCCAAAAAGCTCTCACCTGTGCTCTTACCAAAGTCACCTATATTAACTCCCGTCAATACAATCTCCTTTCCACCCTCTCTTGCGGCCTCCTCTGCTTGCTCTACAAGCGACTGAATGATCGGGTTACGTGAGAATCCACGCGCAAAGGGAATCGTACAATAAGTGCAGAAGTAATTACATCCATCCTGTACCTTTAAGAAATAGCGCGTACGATTACCACGTGAGCAACTTGCTTGAAAACTCTTAATATCCTTCGTCTTTACAGAGTGATACTCTCCCTCTGACGTTTCTTCTTTAGCTGTATCAACCTTATTCCACGCATCACTAAGATACTGTACGAGGTCGGCCTTCTCATTACTACCCAACACAAGGTCAACACCTTCTATCTTCGCTACCGTTGCACTCTCAAGCTGAGCATAGCAACCTGTCACAATTACGAAAGCACCTGGGTTCTGGCGAACCATACGATGGATGATCTGACGGCACTTGTGGTCAGCAACCTCAGTAACCGAACAGGTATTAATCAGACATATGTCTGCCTGCTCAGTCTTCTTCGCTTCACGCACGCCCATATTATATAAGGTACGCGCGAAGGTACTTGTCTCTGAAAAGTTGAGTTTACAACCCAACGTATAGAACTTGGCTGTCTTGCCTTGAAATGCTGCTGTATCTATCATATAACATGCAAAGTTACAGTAAAATGAAGACAAAACCAAAGAAATACGGCCCGTTTACACATCAGAATAGGTAAGAAAGGCTAAGAAAATATGATTTTATACGCTCAAACAGAGCCTTTAATGTTTCTAAAAACAAAGAATTATAAAATTGTGTAGGCACACATCAAAACCTTTAACATTTATTTAACATCCATATAACACTGACTATCAACGCTTTATAAATTTGTTACAAAAGAAGAAGAAAAAAAGTTCTAAAAATATTATTGCCGTATAAAAAAAATACTTACCTTTGCATCGTTTTAACAAACAAATGATTGTTTTACAGATTTAAAAAGCAAAGAAAATGAAGAAATTAGTTTTAATGTTCGTAGCTATCGCAGCTATCTCTTTCGCATCTTGTGGTAACAACTCTAAGCCAGCTGCTAACGCAGACTCTACAGCAGACTCTGCTGTTGATTCAACTGCTGACTCTACTGTTGATTCAACTGCTCACGTTGATTCAGCTGCACAGACAGCTACTCCAGACTCTGTTAAGAAGTAATCAGAGTACGAACAGAAAAAGAGAGAAATTGACCGCAGGACATAATGTCCTGCGGTTTTCTCGTTTATAGAAGTAAGGTCATTCAGAACTGTGATTACCACAATTGCTGCTTTGAGGCAAAGTAATATTAAGACAGGGTAACAAAAGAACAAAGACAGGATAAAATAAAGACAAAGTAACAGAGAAACAAAAGAAGGAGGGAATAGATAGACAAAGTAACAAAAGAACAAAGGCTGAATCGTCTAAAAACAAGATAACAGAAGAACTTTTCACTTTTTACACTTTCACCTTATTCTCTTCTTTATAGTTTTTGCGAGAACAAGAACTAATGTAAAGAAAAATCAAATCTTAAAAACAAAAAGAGCGTAAATTAGCTTGCAATTAACGCCCAATTGGCTTGCAAAAGATGCTCTTTTGGACGCTAACTAACACCCTTTTGAGCCCTTACTAAGCACCTTTTAAAATACGACTCTGCAACTCATTGATTCTATGCAACTTATAGAGCTAACATTTTTGCTCATTTTTTTGCCTTTTAAAGCCTAAAAGCTCACTTGCTTTGTAAATAAAATTCAAACACTATGGGAGTGTGTTTTTACATCTTTTTTATCAGTTCTATTTCCTTATATACTGTATTTTTCGTAAGATGTTTTAGGTTATAGAGTTACACGAAAGTTTACTGGTTATCAAATGGTTGCTATGTAATGAAAAGCAGGCAGTATCCTTTATGCGGCAAAAGAGATAGGTAGAGTCTCTAAAATCTTCCTATTCTTTTACTACAACTCCCTTATCCAAGTTTATTGTAAGCATCTTACGCTCCTTCCCAAGTTCCTTCAGATACTTAAATGTCACCTTATAGTTTTCGCAAATAATACATGCAACTCCCTTTTGATAGATAATTCTGTAATTTGAAAACAAGGCGACATCAACCATCAAAACACCCCCTTTCTTATAACCTAAGTATTGCTGAAAATAGGAATCAAAAGGCAGATAATCACCTTGATGCTTATTTATATACTTCCGTACAATGGTTTTAGCAAGTTCAAACTCCTTGTCATTCAACTGTTTCGGAACCTCTTTTCTTATCTTACCAAATAACGAGTCTCCATTAGCCGTTACTGCCTTCTCGGAAACAACATTGTATATTTTTTGCCTCGTCTCATCCTTTGCATAGATGTACACAGTGTCATATTGGGAACGAACAGCTGTTGCCTTTCGCGTCTCCGTTGTACAACAGAGTAGAAAGGGACAAGAAAAGATAAGTAGTATAGCCTTCATACGCTTCGATTAATTGTTTTTAAAAGGAATATCCCCCACAAATATCCATACCGACCGAGCCTTTCCATACTCTCTTTTCATTAACGGAGAGAAGATACTGTCACCATTTTCTCGTGCGATAGGGTACCGCTTATTCATAAACAAAATGGCATCCTTCGTGCGATAAAGCTTCATCTTGATGTAAGGTTTATCCGAAACATAATAGCCACCATATTCTTTCAAATCCTCATAGTTGGGGAAGTCTTGCACCAAAACACCCTCTGTCAGTCCCTCACTTGTTATGGTATGAGAAAGGACACCATCGGTGTAAACCCATCCACGCAATAGTGTAAAGAACTTATTTCCGATACCTATTGGGGCGGTATTGAAGTCATAATCTACACATTCCATGATGACTATGTCTTCCTTGAACTCCTTTAAATTTTCCCTCTGGTCAGGAAAACGACCTACTGCCACGCCCGATTCCTTTTGTTCATCAGCCGTCTTTGTCTTGCAAGAGGTCAGTAGAAAGGAGAGAAAGAGCAGTGTTAAGACTGTTTGATATATTCTCATACGCATCATTGTTGTTCGTTCGTAGTGTTCGAAATAGGTACTATAAGCTGCACCAAAGATAGTAAATCTTTCCCAAACGACAATGTATTTCTACTGATTATCTGTCACAAAACAAAAATCCTCTTCACCCGAAAGAATGAAGAGGACGCACATTTTATATTGTTTTGACTTACAATGCAGTGAAAGCTGCTACAAAACCAAAGATGATGCCTGGTGTGTTAGCAATTGCTAATGGCCAATCACGCTTCTCCTTAAACAATCCGTAAGCAACCCATAAGGTGCAGTTAACACCTGCCATAAATGGCTGAATAAAAGTACCCTTGTTGCCTGCGAGGTTATTTTCTATCTGTGGTATGTAGAAAACATACATTAAAATAGATGTCACCATACCAATCCATCCCATTGCAGTGAAAAACTTTTCTTTTGTCATATTATTCTGATTTTATTAGTCTATGAATACAAGAAAGATTTAGTTTACATCTTTTCCTTAGCTATCCAAAAATCCATTCTAACACCACAAAGGTATAATTTATTTCCTTTTAAAAGAAATAATAGATAAAAATTATCGTTCCATCCGTTTCTTTCTTATTTTATATCAGTTGTTTGATATAGTTCAATCCTAATTAAAATACTTTTGAATGCTATCCATTAGGGGTGTCAATTCACGGTTGAAAACCCTTCCATGGCGATCGACCATTTGTAGGGCATAGGCGATGAACAGTCGACGTTTAGCACGCGACATGGCAACATAGAATTTACGAGCATCTTCCTCATCTTGCTGCTTGGTCTTGTTATAGGCGTTCGGGTAGCGTCCATCGGCTGCATCAAAGATGATAACATTATCAAACTCCAACCCCTTAGCCTTATGAACAGTCGTCACATAAATACGTTCAAGAATACTCTTACTATTGCAGAAATCGGCTTCTTTCAGTGTATTAATATCCATTACGTACTGTGAGAGCTGTGGTGCAAGGGCATTAGCAACCGTTTCGTCTGTCAGCATGTCTATACGGAGATAACGGAGGATATAATCTAATCGGGAGATGTCGTCGATTAAGCCATCTGAACGAAAGGCATGATAAGCAGTAGAGAGTTCGTTGACAAGGGCTGGTTCATGGTTGGTTGATAGCTGATAAAGTCGATTGACAGCCTCTCGGTAGCGTTCTCCATAATTGCTACGAAGTACGTTAGCAAAGGGTTTCACCTTCGGATGACGAATAAATGCCGCTTGCTGCGCTTGCTTTTCACGTGCTTTCTCAGCACAGAGGCGTACAAGACTGATAGTTGCTTTCACATCATCAATCGCTTGATGACTGTTGACACCAGTCAGTTGGAAGGTTTCAAGAAGGCTCTCCAACTTGTAAGAATGAAGACTCGGAGCCAATAGTCGTATCAGTTTTAGCGAGTCGAAGCAACGAATAGGATGTGCCTGCATCGTGTCATTGCAGTAACGTTGCAGATTGTTGTCCAATATGTTATAATCATAGTTAGCGTTATGACCGAGAATAGGACTTGTACCCACGAATGTTAGGAAACGTCGTAGGGCATCAACAGGAGAGAGTAATTCGCCAGTAGACATCTTCTCATGATAGATAGCATACATCGGATTCTCCTTATCACCGAGCATTGGTAGAATCGGTTTATCGGTCTCTATGTAGAGATCAAGTGGTTCGCCAACCACTTCCCCACCCTTTATTCGGATGGCAGCTATCTCTATGATGTCATCTTGAAAGACATTCAAGCCCGTTGTTTCAGTATCGAAGACAACGATTTCTTCGTCATCGTAGGCACGAAGAAACTCTGCCGTATAACAGCTTTCAGGATAGAGAAGGAAGTCGGATGGCGATAGTGCCAACTGCTTTAACTTCCAATTAAATCGGCGAGCAAGGGCATGAGAAGGAAAGGCACGCACCCCTTTCATGATACGTGTCCACGCAATAGAATTATGTTCGTTGGAAAGAACACTCAAATGTGCCAATAACAACTTGACATCGGGTGTGTCGAAAAGGTCACGACCAGACACCTTAAAATGAGTTAGTCCTGCTTCTGTCATAGCTTCACTGATGCGATCGGCATCCGAATTGGCACTGACGATAACGGCTGTACGTTCCTCCTTATTTTGCTCATAAAGGCGGAGTGCCTCAGCGGCAATGTCCTTATGTTCTGCTTCTATCGTACTACTATGTATGATTCTCAAATCACCCGACGTAGCCTTAGTGTCGTTATCGGAAAGAGGAAGTAGTTCGCGGTCTATATTCAGTTGCTTTTCTGCATAGTCATTGAAGACGTCAAGTAGATATTTTGGTGAACGGTGGTTACGCTGCAAATGATGTATATTACCCTTACAGCACATCTTCAAGAGGGTCAGTGTTTCCACTTTCGCCCCCATAAAAGAGAAGATTGCCTGCTGTTCGTCGCCTAAGTACATCACCATCGGGTTATCCTCTGCCGTCAACAAGTCGATGATAGCGAGCTGCATACCGTTAAGATCCTGCACCTCATCCACTTGTATCCACGGATAACGCTTACAAGTAGGATCAGAACGATAAATATCGTATGTATAGAGAAGCAAATCCTCGAAGTCGAAAAGGTGATTCTCCTCCTTATATCGGGCGTAACAATTAGCGTAATACATCTTCCAGAGCAGTACACGAATCCTATCAGCCGTCTTAGCATCAAGGCCTGGCGCATTCGCCTCGTCCATATATTCCTGTGCATGATGGTAGATATTCACTACCGCCTGCTCATCGTATTCAATCTTTTGTGAGGCACAGATATGCTTTACCGCTTCCCTATCATCATCCGTAAAACTCTCTGGATGAAGGTAATACTTCCACGGATGGCGGTGTTCCATCTGATAGATGAAATGCTGAAAGAAGATAATCGTCTGATAACCTTTGTATCGATTGAAATCTCTTGTCACTCCTTCTTCGTCTTCATTACGATAATCCGCAATGATACTCACCGCCTCTTCGTCGTCAATAATGGCAGAATCAGCTGGTATCCTACCCTGTTCAAAGAGAAACTTAGAGCAAAAACGATGTACATTACCCACCATCAGTTCGGAGAAATCACCTCCCACTACCTTTTGAATACGGTTGGTCATCTCTCTTGCAGCACGGTTGGTGAACGTAAGACAGAGCATATCCTCATACTTCACACCCCTTTCTCGTGCGTATCTTATCCTCTCTGCGAGGATATGTGTCTTACCACATCCCGGCGATGCCAACACAAGATGATGTCCCTGACTGGCTTCAACAACAGGAATCTGGTATTTATCTAAACTTGGTGTGTAATTATTTGCCTCCATAGAAAGTATTTTTATAGCAGTAGATGCTTCTTCTGCAAAAGTAAGAAAAAGATTGGAAATAACTCGTTATCAACTTAAAAGAATAGAAATAAAGTTGTAACTTTGTGCGTAGCAACTTTATATTACTAACAAACACTAATGTGGAGAGGATTCTGATATGACCAAATTGAAATTAAAGAAGCATCTTGTAACATT
The DNA here is from genome assembly GCA_963550695.1 of uncultured Prevotella sp. GTDB lineage: Bacteria > Bacteroidota > Bacteroidia > Bacteroidales > Bacteroidaceae > Prevotella. Next base: position 21,828 of record CAUVDL010000026.1, read on the forward strand.
ACCAAAGGAAGACGTAATAAGACTTGTGTTGGATTTGTATGATGCAAACAAGGAAGCGAAGATGTATCTGGAAATGTATCTTACACCTGATTATAGCGCAGCATTGGAAAAGTACAAAAAGATTATTCGTAACGAATTTTTCCCTGCTCGAGGCTTTTCCGATAAGCCGTCATTTGCAACTTGTCGGAAGGCAATCTCTGATTTCAAGAAGTTGAAAGCTGATGCCGTCAGTCTTGGCGATTTGATGCTTTACTATATAGAGTTGGGATGTGAGTACACAATGACTTTCGGTGATATGTGGGAACAGTATTACACCACATTAGAAACGAATTTTGATAAAGCTCTGAAGCATATTTGTGAATACGGTCTTGAGGAACACTTCAGGCAGAGAATTAAAAGTATGCTTAACTCAACAGATTGTGGTTGGGGCTTTTCCGATACATTATGGGATATGTACTATGAGCATTTTGGTTATCAAGACTAAACTAACACACTTTATTTATACAAGCATTGAGCCTCATCTATAAAATTAACAAACAATAGACGGCTCAACTATTTAATATAAAACTATGCAGGACTTTGCAGCGATTGACTTTGAAACAGCAAACTTTGAGCGGTGTAGTGTATGCTCGGTGGGCGTGGTAATAGTAAGGGGAGGAGAGATTGTTGACAGTTTCTATTCTCTTATACAGCCCGAACCGAATTATTATCATTGGCGATGTACGCAGGTGCATGGACTAACGTGTACTGATACGGATGATGCCCCTCTGTTCTGTGAGGTGTGGAAACAGATAGAACCCATGATAGAAGGCTTGCCACTTGTTGCCCATAACGCATCTTTCGATAGGTCTTGTCTGATGGCATCGTTCCATACCTACCAGATGGATTACCCTGACTATGAGTTCTTCGACACGCTGAAAGCTGCCCGACAGCATTTCCCTCACCTCCCCAACCATCAGTTGCATACGGTCTCTTCAGCCTGTGGCTATGAGCTTACCAACCACCATCACGCCCTTGCTGACGCTGAGGCTTGTGCATGGATAGCACGAGAAATATTGTAGGGTGGTAGGTGTTGAGTGGTAGGTGATGATGAATAGTTAACAAGGGTGGTGGGTGTTGGGGATTAGATGGTGATGATATGCTGCGTGAGAGGTGCTGGTGGTAATTTTGATAAGCTTTTTCACAAGGGTTGGACTTCGTTGTCTTTCTATATAAAAGATAACTGTAATAATCCGCCCAAGCCTCATATCGGTTTCTGACTGAGCCAATGGGCTGTCTTAATGATACTTCTGACCATAATTCTCATCCCATCTCTTTTGCATACAAGGGCATAGCGAACGCTATATATCAGTCTTTCAAGTGGTTTTGACAGATGTCAGTAATATAAATGAAAACCTGCAAGCCTTGCAGAAATTTGGCTCTTTTTTATTTAATTCATACCTTTGTAAACATAATCAAGTGCACAACATAAATAACGATGACAGAAGAGTATATCCCTATTGATTTCGATATTCCAGAGGACAAGACACAGCGTCTTATTAAAGTGATTGGCGTTGGTGGTGGCGGTTGTAACGCTGTTAAAAACATGTATAATGAAGGTATTAGCAGCGTTTCCTTTGCTATCTGTAATACTGATAGTCAGTCGCTGGTTCACTCTAACGTACCTGTCAAGATTCTGTTAGGTACAGGACTGGGAGCTGGAGGTGTACCTGAAAAGGGAAAGTCGGAGGCAGAGCAGAACATTGAAGATATTAAACGACTATTGAGCGACGGCACAAAAATGGTCTTTGTAACAGCTGGTATGGGTGGCGGAACAGGAACGGGTGCGGGACCAGTAGTGGCTGGTGTGGCTAAATCGATGGGTATTCTTACCATTGGTATAGTGACTATTCCATTCTACTTCGAGAAAAAACGTAAGATCATCAAAGCTATCAAGGGTGTTGAACAGATGCGTAAGAACGTGGACGCTTTGCTGATTATCAATAATGAACGGCTCTGTGATGTCTATAGTGATTCGCCTCTTCCTATCAAGGAGGCCTTTAAGCGTGCTGATAACATCCTACTCAATGCGACAAAGAGTATCTCAGAACTGATTACAGTGGAAGGAGATATCAACCTTGACTTCCGTGATGTAGAAAACACCTTACGCAGTGGTGGTAGTGCTATCATGGCTATGGGACGTGCAAAGGGGGAACATCGTGTGGAGAATGCTATCGTGAGTGCACTTGACTCTCCCCTACTCTATGGTAGTGACATCAGTCAGGCTAAGCGCATCCTATTTAACATCTATACAAGTAATGATAAACCTTTACTTGTAGAGGAGATGAACGAGATAGATGCGTTCATGGACACTCTCGATGTGAATATAGATGTTATTTGGGGCACCAGTACTGACGATAGTTTAGGTGAGGATGCTAAGGTAACGATTCTTGCTACTGGTCTTGACAAGAGTAACTTACATGAAGCCGACGAGCAGACTGAGGAGTTAAGCGAACACTATGATGAAATTATCAGTCAACTGTACAAACCAGTGAAACGTAAACCTTCTACTTTTGAAGAAACCATAGAACCTCCAACGACAAAGGAAACGCCAGCCGAGCCAAAAGAAACCGAACCAGAATTCATTATAGAACCAACGGTTATACCTGAACCGGCAACAAAGGTGGTTATACCTGAACCGGAACCAGCAGAGCTGGAACCAGCGGGTAGACCTTCATTCTTAGACAGATTAAAGGCTCGTATGCGGCAGTTGACATCTGAAATGCTTGAAGGAGGGGAGGAGTAGGATTATGTCTGACCCTATAATGCAAACTCCAGAACAAATAGCTGACATTGTACAGCGTGCAAGCCAACGGCTGATTGGCTTAGGTCGCTATGACCTTCTCTTGAAAAGTCTGGGTGGCTCAGCGGTTATCGAAGAGCTACGCATAGAATTAGCAAAGAGTCGACTTTCTCCACTTGTCATCACTTCCGACTATCGATTCCTGTTACCTGAGATGGGGAAAGAGGTGGAGTTGACTCCAGTGCATAAGGCTGTGTATCTTTTCTTCCTACATCACCCGGAGGGAATTGAGCTAAAACGACTGTCAGAACATAGACAAGAGCTATTAGAACTCTATTGTAAAACAACTCGACTCTCTGACAATGAGAAGATTGAAGAGAGTATCGAGCACCTCATCAATCCACTTGATAATGCCATCAACGAGAAGTGTTCACGCATCAAAAAAGCTTTCTGCGATGTAATGGATGAGTATCTTGCAAGCTATTATATCGTCAGTAGCCATCGCAAACGGAAGCTTTCCAATTCTACCCATATCTGGTATCAACGATTAAAGATTATTACCCTTCCACGAGAGTTGGTTGTTTGGAGCGAGTAAGTGATTCTACGTGGTGATCGACAGATCTTGAGTGGGAAAGAAATATTACGCGAGAAGTATTGGTGATAAATATAGAAACTGAGAATGATGGGGTTTTCACTAAGGTTAGTCATCGTTATCTTTATATAAAAAGGATAACAATAATAAGGGTCGCACTCCCTCTTCAACGAACGTGCGGAGGTCCCGCACACATTGTGCTAAGGCTCCGCACACATTGTGTTAAGCCTTAGCACGAATCTTATTAGACGTCAAGCACATGAAAGAACGTTAGCAAGACGAATGATATTTGCCGTTAGAAAGAAGTTTGACAACTCAAAGTTTGTGGACAACTTCTACCTAATTAGAGTTTATCCATTATCTGAAACCACTCATTAAGCAGAATATATAGAAACGAGAATGGGTGTTGATGAATAGCTTAAAGCTTCATCAACACCCATTATTTATCACTCAAACTCAACAAAAATCTTTAGTAAATGTAGTGTATAGCAGAGGTAACTCGTTAGTAAAAGGGCAATTCTTCAACACCCACTATCCATCACCCATCACTTGGGCAACCATCAACACCTAACACTTAACACCCATCACCTAAACACCCATTATCCATCACCCATCAATTGGGCAACCATCAACACCTAACACTTAACACCCATCACCTAAACACTATGCACCTTCGAACTCGCGGAGGAAACGGGTGTCGTTCTCTGAGAAGAGGCGGAGGTCGCTTACACGATACTTGAGGTTAGCAATACGCTCAACACCCATACCGAAGGCATAGCCCGTATATACGCTTGAATCAATGCCACAAGCCTCAAGGTCATGAGGGTCGACCATACCACAACCGAGTATCTCTACCCAGCCAGTATGCTTACAGAAGCCACAGCCTTCACCGCCACAGATGTTACAGCTGATATCCATCTCTGCACTTGGCTCAGTGAATGGGAAGTAGCTTGGACGAAGACGAATCTTTGTATCTGCACCAAACATCTCACGAGCAAAGGTGAGAAGCACCTGCTTCAAGTCGGTAAAACTTACGTTCTTATCAACATACAGGCCCTCCACCTGATGGAAGAAACAGTGTGCACGTGCTGAGATAGCCTCGTTACGATATACACGTCCTGGGCAAAGTACACGAATTGGAGGTTCGTGTGTAGACATATAATGTGCCTCATCATTAGAAGTATGGCTACGAAGGAGCACGTTCTTCGTAACGTCCATCGTATTGCTACGCTCAATGAAGAAGGTATCTTGCATATCACGTGCTGGATGGTCAGCAGCAAAGTTCAACATCGTAAAGACGTGCTCGTCGTCATCAATCTCTGGACCCTGATAGAGTGTGAAACCCATACGAGCAAAGATATCAATAATCTCGTTCTTTACAAGCGTCAATGGATGACGTGTACCGAGGTTGATTGGATAAGCAGTACGCGTCAAATCAATATCATCACTCTGTGCTTCGCTTGTTTCAAGCTGGTCTTTAAGTTGGTTGATTTTGTCCTGTGCACTCTGCTTAAGTTCATTAATCTTCATACCGACAAGTTTTTTCTGGTCGGCAGCTACATTACGGAACTCACCCATCAACGCATTGATTTCGCCCTTTTTACTGAGGTATTTCAGACGAAGTTGCTCTACATCATCAGCACTCTTTGCTGTGAGTGTGCTTACTTCCTTGAGAAGTTCTTCTATCTTGTCTAATAACATAGTTCTTGATTATTTTCCTGCAAAGGTACAATTTATAATCGTAACGGAGAAATTACCCTAATATAAATTTATAAAAATCCTATCTTATTAGAAATAAATATTGTACATTTGCAGGAAATTTGAGATGAATAAAAAGAGAGTATGAAAAAAGCTTTTTTACTTATTGTGTGTGTTTGTGTGACTATGATAGCTGTTACTACTGGTTGCACAAGCAAGAAAGTTGATGGCGATGACAGTACAACTACTGATTCTACGGCAGCAGAAGACACTGACACTGTAGATAGCGTTGACTCTGCCACGGAGGTGATTGCTGCTACTCCAATGCCAAAGGCAGCAGACCAATTGTTTGACGACTTCTTCTTCAACTTCATAGCAAACCGAAGATTGCAGATGAAGCGTATCAAGTTCCCATTGCCCGTAGTAAATGGTACAAAGACTACTGAGCTGACTCGCAAGAATTGGAAGATGGATTATTTCTTCCGAAAGCAGGGTTATTATACACTTATCTTTGATAATGAGAAGCAGATGAAGTTCTCTAAGTCTACCGACTTGGATAGTGTCATCGTTGAGAAGATACACTTAAAGAGAGGTACGATAGAGCAGTATTGGTTTGATCATCAAGATGGTAGCTGGAGGTTGAATCAGATTCGTAACATCACATTTAAGGATAGTTATAACGCATCCTTCTACACTTTCCTTTCGCATTTCTTTGCAAATGGTGGTAAGGGATTTGTAAAAACTCCATTAGCTTATACTGGTCCAGACCCTAATGGTGAGGAGACCGCAAGCGTAAACACCACTATTCCTGCTGAAGAATGGTCATCATTCCTGCCAGAGCTACCAAGCGAGATGATTTATAACATCCTTTATGGCCAGAAGTATTCAGCGTCAAATCGTAGAATTATTACCTTCCGTGGCTTATCTAATGGTGCAGAAACACAACTCATCTTTAAGCAAAACGGTAAGGACTGGCGCTTAGAGAAGGTTGTAGCTTATTAATAAACAGACCCCTGCCTACCTTGGTGGCGGGTCTTTCTTTATTAAGAAACACTTGCCATTCATGTTATTATTATGGAGTATCTGATTCATAAAGAGTAACAGCATTCTATAAACAGAAACAAGGGAAAACGCAAAAACGATATCAGTTAACATGAAAATAGAACATAACTATAGTCTACTAAAGCATAATACCTTCGGCATTGACGCTAAATGTCAGCGTTTTGTTGAATACGAATCAGTAGAGGAAGCACAGGAACTTGTGCGCTCCTTGAAGGAAGAGGACTATCCACTACTGATTCTCGGTGGGGGTAGTAACCTTCTACTCACTGGTGATTTCAAGGGAACCGTACTCCACTCTGGCATCTCCTTTATCGAGCAAATCGACGAAGAACGTGTACGCTGTGGCTCTGCTTACGTATGGGATGACTTTGTAGGCTATTGTGTTTCTCACGACCTCTATGGTGCAGAAAACCTTTCTATCATACCGGGTGAGTGCGGTGCGAGTGCTGTACAAAATATCGGAGCATATGGTGTGGAAGCCAAAGACTTGATTGATGAGGTTGAAGCGGTGGAGATTGCTACTGGTGAAGTGCATCATTTCAAGAATGCTGAATGTGAGTATAGCTATCGCCAGAGTAAGTTTAAGCATGAATGGCGCAATAAGTATCTCATCACATCAGTGACCTATCGCCTTTCTAAGACTTATCAGCCTAAGCTCGATTATGGTAATATTCGTGCGGCATTAGCCGAGCAGGGCATTGAGAACCCTACTGCTGCAGAACTTCGTCAGACGATTACCGACATCCGTAATGCGAAACTTCCCGACCCTAAGATTATTGGTAATGCGGGCAGTTTCTTCATGAATCCTATCGTTTCTAAGGCGAAATACGAGGAATTAGCAGCGCAATATGAGCGTATGCCCCACTACACCATTGATGCAGACCATGAGAAGATTCCAGCTGGTTGGATGATTGAACAATGCGGATGGAAGGGTAAGGCACTTGGTCCTGCAGGTGTTTACGACAAGCAGGCTTTGGTCTTGGTAAACCTTGGTGGCGCAACAGGTGCTGACGTAGTCAAACTCTATCAGACGATTCAGCATGATGTGAAGGAGAAGTTTGGGATTGAGATACATCCAGAGGTGAATACCTCACCCAATTAAAGCCGAAGCCTCCCCCAGCCCCTCCGAAGGGAGGGGAGGCTCCATTTGTTTAGCACTCTCCTCCCTTCGTAGGGGTCGGAGGAGGCTTTAGACACTCGTTATAAATAAGCCTTTAATTAAGACATACTTATAACGTATCAAACCACCTATTAAGAACATTTCCGTTGAAGCAAGAAGAACATATAAGCAACGAACAACCGATAAAGGACTCCCCTCCCTTCGGAGGGGTCGGGGGAGGCTTTACTTTCCTTGGCACTGGCACATCTAATGGCGTTCCCGTGCTTGGTTGTAGCTGCGATGTTTGTAAGAGTAAGGACCCACATGACAACCGATTACGCACTTCCGCTTTATTGGAAACAGCAAAGACACGTATTGTCATTGACAGCGGTCCTGACTTTCGCCAACAGATGTTGCCACAGCCTTTCCGTAAGATTGATGGTTTATTGATTACGCATATCCACTATGACCATGTGGGAGGGATTGATGATGTCCGTCCATATTGCGCCTTGGGGGATATTGAGGTATACGCTAACGAAAACACTTGTGACGGCTTACGTCATAATTTCCCTTATTGTTTCACAGACAATCCCTATCCGGGAGTTCCCAAACTGAATCTTCATAGCATTCAACCACATGTAAAGTTTATGATTGGCGACATCGAAGTGATGCCTATCTCTGTGATGCATGGCAAACTACCCATCCTCGGTTATCGCTTTGGAAAACTTGCCTACATAACGGACATGAAAACGATTAAAGATGAGGAACTCCCCTATCTTGAAGGTATTGAGACATTGGTTATGAACGCTTTGCGTTGGGAACGTGAGCACCACTCTCATCAGTTAATATCAGAAGCCATAAATTTCAGTCGAAAGATAGGAGCAAAACGCACTTACTTAACTCATCTCACCCATAAGATTGGCTTACATGAAGAGGCACAAAAACTTCTTCCAGATGGTGTTTTCTTTGCATACGATGGTTTGAAAATCGAGATTTAATTATCCTACTTAACGCAAGAAAAACCTTATAAAATCAACTTCTGCCTAAAAAGTTGCCATCAAGAACTAACAAAAGGGGTAAGAAACAAAGGATAATAAGTATGTTATCAATCGAAAACTTGTAAACTATTTTCATGTAATTCAAAACCAAAACATGCTCTTTTGGCTTTGAAAAGACGCCCAATTGACTTGCAAAAGATGCCCTTTTGAAGTCTAACTAACGCCCTTTTGAAGTCTAACTAAGCACCTATTCTTACGAAACTTTATAACCAACTGATTTACTGTTGTTTACAGACTTACTTCCTACACGTATTTTTCATCATTATTTTAGGCATTATACTCAAATTTTTGTAATGATTTTTCAAAGCCTTGCCAATAAAATTACGAAGCGTTAAAAGGATAAAGTTTCTGTATCAGAAGATGAATAATAGAGTCCGTCAAGACTGTCTTAACTATGTCTTTGTTTAGTCAATAATTTCGCTTCTTCCGTTAAAGCTATACGAAAAGTGTCCACGCATTTAACAGAAGAACTATAAAAACAAAGTTTTTCATTAGCATTTATCAGATTTTATGATTAACTTTGCCATGTGACAGTGTGTACCTACTCGAACGGTAGGGAAGTACACTTTTCAACACAAAAACAAGCAATAATAGAAATTACTGAATGAAAGAATTTATCATATCTGACGTCAAAGCGGAAACAGCCATCCTTGTGGGTCTTATTACGAAGGACCAGAACGAGGACAAGACGAAAGAATATCTTGACGAATTAGAGTTCCTCGCTGATACGGCAGGTGCTGTCACTGTGAAGCGATTCACGCAGAGGGTGACAGGTCCAAGTGCAGTGACGTACGTCGGCAAGGGTAAACTTGAAGAGATAAGAGATTACATCAAGAGGATGGAGGACGAGGACGAGCCTATCGGTATGGTCATCTTCGACGACGAGTTGTCGGCAAAACAGATGCGCAATATCGAACAGGAACTCGGTGTGAAGATATTAGACCGCACCTCCCTTATCCTCGATATCTTTGCAATGCGTGCTCAGACAGCCAATGCTAAGACACAGGTAGAGTTGGCACAGTACCGCTATATGCTTCCACGTCTGCAACGTCTGTGGACTCACTTGGAGCGTCAGGGCGGTGGTTCAGGCTCTGGTGGCGGTAAGGGTTCGGTAGGTCTGCGTGGTCCGGGTGAGACCCAGTTGGAGATGGACCGCCGTATCATCTTACAGCGTATGACACTCTTGAAGCAAAGACTTGCTGAGATTGACAAGCAAAAGGTAACACAACGTAAGAACCGTGGCCGCATGATTCGTGTTGCCTTGGTAGGTTACACGAACGTGGGTAAGTCAACCACCATGAACCTCTTGGCTAAGAGCGAAGTGTTTGCAGAGAACAAACTCTTCGCAACACTCGACACAACCGTGCGCAAGGTCGTTGTTGACAATCTTCCTTTCCTATTAGCTGACACCGTTGGATTTATCCGTAAGTTGCCAACCGACTTGGTTGATTCGTTTAAGTCAACACTCGATGAGGTGCGCGAAGCTGACCTACTCTTGCACGTTGTGGACATCTCACACCCAGACTTTGAGGAACAGATACAGGTAGTCAACCAGACTCTGTCCGAACTTGGCTGTGCTGATAAGCCTTCGATGATTATCTTCAACAAGATTGATAACTATCATTGGGTAGAGAAAGAGGAAGACGACCTCACACCTGCAACCAAGGAGAATATCACCTTGGACGAGTTGAAGAAGACATGGATGGCGAAGGAGCACGACAACTGTCTATTCATTTCAGCCAAGGAAAAGGAGAATATCGACGAGTTCAGAGAAGTGCTTTACAAGAAAGTACGCGAACTCCACGTACAGAAGTATCCTTATAACGATTTCCTTTACAATATCGAAGAGGAATAAAGACTATTGGGCATATTTGCCTTATTGGGCTTATTAGGCTAATAAGGCTAATGGGGCTAATAAGCCTTATAAACCCAATAAGGCTAATAAGTCTAATAACAACAACTAAAAGAAAAGTTTATGCAATATCGTTCCCTTACCTTTGAAGAGATTGAGATACTCGAGAGCAATAGCTGCTGGGCAGAAGATTGGAGCCGAGTAGAGGTTGCAGAGGACGGATTTCAGGCGAAATTCTTCCATCGTGTCATGTTCTATGGCGACGTACAGTTGGGTAGTGTCCAGAAAGAAGTTGAGATAACCAAAGGCTTCGTCAAGCATTCTGGTATCAATGATGCTACCCTTCGTAATGTAACCGTTGGTAACGACTGCCTGATTGAGAAGGTAGGGAATTATATTAATAACTATACAATCGGTGACGACTGCCTCATCTCTAACATCTCCGTCATGGAGACTACGGAGGGTGCTACATACGGAGAAGGTAATCTCATCTCGGTGTTGAACGAGGTGGGCGACGGCAATGTAATCTTCTTCCACGACCTCAATAGCCAGTTTGCAGCCTTTATGGTGA
>CAUVDL010000027.1:0-32137 GCA_963550695.1 uncultured Prevotella sp.
GGCAGGTCAGCCAGCTTACAACATCAACAACTCATTCGTTCAGTTGAATGCTGGTTTCATCTACAAGTTTGCTAACTCTAACGGTACACACAACTTCACTATCGTAACTCCACGTGATCAGGCTGAGATTGATGCTTTGAACGCTCAGATCAACGAGCTTCGCAACCGCAAGCCAGAGGTTATCACTAAGGAAGTTGTTAAGGAGGTTCCTACAGTTAAGGTTAAGGAGTTCACAGTATCTGACCTTGTATTCGTAACCTTTGCACAGGGTAAGTCTGCTCTTACTAAGGAGGCTAAGGCTGCTCTCAACAACGTTAAGGAAGGTGTTCACGTACAGGTTGTTGGTACAGCTTCTCCAGAGGGCTCTAAGGAGCTCAATGATCGTCTTTCACAGGCTCGTGCTGATGTAGTTGCTAACTATCTCAAGGCTCGTGGTGTTGTTGTTGACGAGGCTACTGGTAAGGGCGTACAGGGTACAACTTCTAACCGTCTCGCTGTTGTTTACGTAAAGTAATCTAACCGAATAGGTTAAGAAGGTTTATCCTTCGAACAATAAATATTAGGGATGCATCTTTAAGGTGCATCCCTTTTTGTTTGTTTATATATAGAGTTTTCTTTTTAAGTATCGATATACAAAGGACAGCAATGGTAATTTAGTTTTCCTTACTAATAATAGAATAATCTAATAGATTCTCCGTTATATAAGATGAAGCAAGTGATTTAAGTGTTTGAAATAACTTGTTAGTGTAAAAAGGGTTATATGGAAAAATTATCAAAGATAGGTAGATATGAGTTTTTAGCGGAGCCGTTTCATTGTGATTTCTCTAATCATTTGTTTATGGGACATTTAGGCAATCATTTGTTGAATGCTGCTGATTTCCATAGCAATGACCGTGGTTATGGTATGAACTACCTTAATACTGTTAATAAGACTTGGGTGTTGAGTCGCTTGGCTATTGAAATGAAAGAGATGCCGAAGGCATATGATAAGTTTCTTATAGAAACTTGGGTTGATAGTGCTTTGAGGTCATTTACAAGTCGTAACTTTAAGATTATTGGTGAGTCTGGGCATGTTTATGGTTATGGCAAGAGCGTTTGGGCAATGATAGACCTTGATACACGTCAGCCTGCGGACATTCTTGCTGTTCGTGAAGGTTTGATTACTGAGTATATAGAAACTGAATATGCTTGTCCAATAGAGAAATCTTCACGGGTGAAGGTGTCAGCTGCTGCCACTCCTGTTCGTTCAATAGATACTTATTATAATGATGTTGATATTAATGGACATATTAACTCAGTCAAGTACATAGAGCATGTGTTAGACCTATGGGAGGTGTCTTGGTATAAGCAACATTGTATTAAACGTTTTGAGATAGCATACGTGGCAGAATCTCATCAGGGCGATAAACTTCACTTCTATCGGGAGCAGAGAGAAACGGAGACAGATTTTAATGTAAGAATAACGAAGTGTAATGTGGAAGGGAAAGAAACAGAAGTGTGTCGTTGTAGAGTACAGTTTGTTTAACCCCAATTCTATAATATAATATTTGCTGTCACTCTTATCACCCATTGTGAATATATAAGTGATTAGTTCACAATGGGTTTGCCTTATATGTTAAAATGACAGTAAACGTAATTGAAAGTAAATTTGTTAGAAGTGTAGTTTAATCCAAATCAGTTTAGACTCTAATAACTTGAAGAGGGTTAGGGGTAGACCTTCTCACTTAGTATTGCTAAAGAATCTAATCAGTTTAGGGTAGAAGTAAGAAACTTCCATCCATAAGGATTTCCTCTTCCAAAATCATCTCTCGCATTACTTGTTGTACAAGGTCCCAGTCATCGTTTAACTGTCGAAGCTCTGTTATGGGGTGCTTTCGCCCATCTGCTAAGAAAGTCAGGAGTTGTTGTCTGATATTATTTTTCTCGTTTGGATCCTCCTCCTTGGTATGTGATAGGCAAACATCACATTGCTCACAGTCTTTTGACTTCGTTTCTCCGAAGTAAGACAGTAGTTGTCTGCTACGACATACTCGTTCATTCTGTGCATAATTGATAACAGAATTGATACGTTTTATGAATTGCTCCTTTCTATCTTCATACACATTCTTATTAAGGATAATGTCAATACCATCAACACGGTCTTGTATGTAGCTGATCAGTGGTGTGTTCTTACGTGGAATGAAGTTGATAATACGCTTCTTGCTTAGATTGACCAATACCATATAGGTTTGGTTTCTATCGAGTCCGGCTTCTTGTGCAATATAGCTCTCATCAATATATCCACTGTCCGAGAACAAACCGCCATAGTTGCGGAGTAGGGCAGTGACAACGTCATTCTCTTTGTCTGTCAATGAGTCCAGTCGGTAGAGATCATCCCTGTTCAACAGGAATCGTACACGTGCCTTAGTGTCTGGGTTCTGCTCATAATCAATATATCCTGCTCGTTGAAGAATTGTTAGCGCTGCATTTACACGTATAGGAAAATGTTTGAAGGTATTACAAAATTTGTCAATAGGGAACTCAAAGATACATCCGTAGCCACTCCCAACGCCTATCTGATAGAAGTAGGCTAAGTGTTCATATACTGTCTGAATATAGTCTTTTGGAGGGAAGGTATCTTCAATACGTTTCTGTAGGGTACGATTGTCGTTCCCGTTATAAAGCAATACAGCATATGCCTTATTCCCATCACGTCCCGCACGTCCCGCTTCTTGGAAATAAGCCTCTAATGAACTTGGACTATCGATATGAATAACCACACGTACATTAGGTTTGTCGATGCCCATACCAAAAGCATTTGTAGCAACCATAACACGTATCTTGTCATTCTGCCAGTCATTTTGGCGTTGGTCCTTGACGCCGGATTCTAAGCCTGCATGGTACCATGTGGCTGAGATACCATTTTCTGTAAGCATCTGTGCAATCTCCTTTGTGCGTTTTCTGCTACGGCAGTAGACGATAGCTGTCTTAGGTATAGATTGCAGGATATGTATCATCTCAGCATCTTTGTCCTCAGTCTGGCGAACGACATAAGCTAAGTTCTTACGTTCAAAGCTCATTCGGAATACATTCTTCTCCTTAAAGCCTAAACGGTCTTGGATATCATCTACAACCTCTGGTGTAGCTGTTGCTGTTAAAGCGAGGATAGGTGCATCGGGAACTAACTTTCGAATGTCTGCAATCTGCAGGTAAGAAGGACGAAAGTCATATCCCCATTGGCTGATACAATGGGCTTCATCAACGGTGATGAAGCTTACTTTTATATGTCGTAATTTTGCCCGAAAGATATCAGAGCCTATACGCTCGGGAGATATATAAAGTAGTTTTATTCCTCCAAAGGTGCAGTTTTCTAAGGTAGTTATAATGTCATCATGGTGCATGCCTGAGTATATAGCAGCTGCCGTGATGCCTTGACGGCGAAGGTGGTCAACCTGATCCTTCATCAATGCAATAAGAGGGGTAATGACTAAGCATACTCCCTCTTGGGCTAATGCTGGTACTTGGAAAGTGAGAGACTTTCCTCCTCCTGTTGGCATTAGTCCTAAGGTATCTTTTCCTGAACCGATACTCTCGATAATTTCTTTCTGAATACCGCGAAAGTCAGGATAGCCCCAGTATTGATGAAGAATGTCAAGGTAGGACATTAGACTTTGAACTTTGAGGTTTTAACTTTGAACTTTAGGGGTTGAAAGATGCCTATTAGTTCGAGTGCTACTTATAAAATTCAATCAATAATCAAGATTCCTCTGTTGGTCTTATATCCTCTATCTGCAACTGTACAGCTCCACGCTTAAAGACATTATCCTCAATAGTATAAGCTATGTCAAACGAGCGTTTAGACTTGATATAGCGAGCAGATGCACTCTGTCCAAAGGCTATACCATTCATTACATTATTGGATTTAGAGTCGACCAGTTCTAACTTTATATGCTCTTGCTCACGTCCAACAACCTTACTTGTTCCAAAATCGTAGACGTCTAACGTGCAGAAGAGAGGTTTAGAGTTTCCTGGACCAAATGGTGCAAAGCGTTTCAAATCAGTATGCAGTTTCTTAGTGATATCCTTAAAGTCAATAACAGCATCAATATCCAAGATTGCTTCACGTTGTTCTGGTTCAATATGCTCTTCCACATATGCCTGAAAGCGTTTACGGAACTCCTTTACATCTGCCCACTTCATGGTTAGGCCAGCTGCGTAAGTATGTCCACCGAAATTCAATAAGAGGTCACGACAATTCTTAATAGCTGCATATACGTCAAATCCAGCAACACTACGTGCAGAGCCTGTTGCAAGGTTCTCGTCACGTGTCAACACTACTGTCGGACGGAAATAGATTTCTGTTAAACGAGAGGCAACGATTCCTATGACTCCTTTTTTCCAATGTTCATCATAGAGAACGATGCTCGACTGGTGCTTTTGGCTTTCCAAGCGAGCCACAATTTGGTTGGCTTCTTCTGTCATCTGACGATCTACATCTTTTCTCTGTTCATTGTATTCGTCAATATGTTTTGCTTGATTCAGTGCTAAACTATATTCTCTTTCAACAAGTAAGTCAACACTTTTCTTACCATTCTCCATACGTCCGCTGGCATTGATACGTGGTCCAATCTTGAAAATAATATCGCTCATTGACAACTCACGACCATTCAAACCGCAGATATCTATAATGGCTTTCAGTCCAAGACTTGGATTTTGATTTAACTGCTTTAGGCCATGGAAGGCAAGAATACGGTTCTCGTCCACTACAGGAACCAAGTCAGCTGCTATACTGACAGCACAGAAGTCGAGTAGGGGAACGAGGCGAGAGAACGGAATATTATTGTTCTTTGCAAATGCCTGCATGAACTTAAAGCCTACACCACAACCGCACAGGTTCTTGAAAGGATAGGTATCATCTGGTCGCTTGGGGTTAAGAATCGCCACAGCAGGTGGCATCACCTCGTCAGGGACGTGATGATCACAGATGATAAAGTCTATCCCTTGCTCTTTGGCATACGTTATCTCTTCGATAGCTTTGATACCACAATCGAGGATAATGATGAGTTTTACTCCTGTTTCTTTAGCAAAGTCTATTCCTTTTTTGCTAACCCCATATCCTTCATCATAACGATCGGGAATATAGTAGTCAATATTTGAATAGAACTGGCGTAAGAATTTATATACCAACGCTACAGCCGTACAGCCGTCTACGTCATAATCTCCGTAGACAAGAATGCGCTCTTTATGGCCCATTGCATCATTGAGACGATCAACAGCAGCATCCATGTCCTTCATTAAGAAAGGATTGATGAGGTCTGCTAATTGTGGGCGGAAGAACCGTTTAGCCGCACTCTCCGTCGTTATACCACGGCGAATGAGCAGCGAAGCGAGAATGGGACTAATCCCCAATTTCTCCCCTAAGTCTTTAGCCGCATTGGCCTGAGTGTCTGCAGGTGGAGTGTAGTTCCATTTAAATTGCATTTTAAATTGTTTTTATTTCTGTCCGTAAAGGTACAAAAAAAATGGCAAATGAGAATGTTATGTGGAGTATTATTTGGTTCTGTGTTTTATGATATTAGCCCCATTAGCCTAATTTACCCAATTGGTAATAAAACAACAATCCCGCTCCAAATCATTAGAGCGGGATTGTTTATAATCCAGTGTGGGTTGTTGAAAAGAGAAAGCAAGAAAAGAATTTCTTTATTCTCAACTCAACATCTTGCCTTTTTAGAGACCCATCTTCTTGCGGATGTCCTTAGGGATAGCATTCTTGTTTACCATGTAGTCCATGGTGTTAGCTGCAATAAAGTTCTTGGTCATATACCAGATACCCTTGTAGTCACCAGTCTCACCCCATGAGTTCTTTACCATATAGTACTCCTTACCGTTCTGGTCCTTAGCGATACCGAAGATGAGCATACCATGATCATCAGTAAGCTCCCAATTATCGAAACGCTCCTGACGCTGCTGCTGTGTAGGAACAACTTCTGGCACATTTACACCAAGTGAGTCGATGATGTCCTTCTTCTTTGCAGCAGAAAGACCGAGCCAGTGAGCCATATCACTACCCTTCATGCTTTCTACCTTCTTACCGTCAACCATGTATGCCAAACCCTTACGAGTGAAACCAGGCTCACTAACGTCGCCACCCCATGCTACAGTGTAACCATTCATAATAGCGTTGTCAATGATGCGCATCATCTCATCCATTGGAAGGTTGTAAGATTGTGGGAAACGCCAGTTGTCTTGTACTTCAACAGCAAACTGTGTGTAGAATGGATGGTGTGTGTAAGAAGTAATAGTTACGTAGTCACTCCAGTTCAAACCAAGGCTTGCTGCGAAGCTCTTTGGAGTGTACTGCTTGCCTTCGTATGTGAAGGTTTCAGGGCATTTGCCGAGGTAAGCATCAAGAATACCCTGCAAGCCTTGTTTCCACTGACCAGAAATCTTGCTTGCCTTATTACGTGCAACTCCGTTTACGTATGGCTCCAACAATGAGAAGAACTCATTGAAGTTATTCAGTGAATCACCATAGAGAGAGCCTGGGAAAGGCATTGCACTCTCTGGGCAGATGCCATGGGTTTCAAGTGTGTGCAACACGTCGTATGCAGAACCACCCTGAGCGAACTGGCAGTCACCATGGAAGCGAACTACTTGAATAGCGCGCTCCATATATGTCTTGTTAGCAACGAAGCTCTCACAGAGGTCGTATGTCTTACCAGTCTTCTTCAAAATCTCAGCCTCGAAATAGCTAAGAGTAGAGTAGTCCCAGCATGTACCTGAACGGTTCTGGTCCTTGATACTTGTGATAGGAATCTGCTTTACTACTGTAAAAACAGGCTTGTTAGAGGTCGTACCTTCTTTCTTGTCTGCGGCATTAGCACTTATTGCAAGTAAAGCGAACAATGCTACAACTAAAGTTTTTTTCATAAGTTTTCTTATTAAATTGGGTCGCCGTCATGAGTAATACTCTTATGGTAACCTTGATGTAAATATTGATTATAAAATGTTTTATTACTTTCGGTTTGCTGCAATGAAGTTTTCAACATCCTGTGGATGATAAGGGATAATATCCTTGCCTATGAATCGGCAACCATCCTTGGTGATGAGAAGATCGTCTTCTATACGAATACCTCCGAAGTCCTTGTACTCATCTAACTTATCGAAGTTGAGGAAGTCGGCACAATGTTTCTTTGCACGCCAATCGTCAATCAATGCTGGGATAAAATAGATACCCGGCTCGTCAGTAACAACAAAGCCCTCTTCCAAGCGACGACCCATACGTAAGCAGTTAGTACCAAACTGCTCAAGGTTAGGACGTGTCTCTTCATCGAAGCCTACATTAATCTGGTCGAAAGACTCCATATCGTGAACATCCATACCCATCATGTGTCCAAGACCATGAGGTAGGAACATAGCATGTGCACCAGCAGCTACAGCAGCATCTGTATCGCCCTTAGCCAACCCAAGTTCTTTCATGCGTTCAAAGAGAATACGGCAAATGGCAAAGTGTACATCCATATATTTAATACCTGGCTTAGAAAGCTTTAGCGCAGCATCGTGGCACTCTTCTACAACCTTGTAAATCTCCAATTGTTTCTGAGTGAACTTGCCACTTACTGGGAATGTACGGGTATTGTCAGAACAGTAGTGGTTGATCGTCTCTGCTCCACAATCACAGAGAGCAAGGCGACCTGCCTCCAATACTGCCATTGAAGGATTACCATGCATAATCTCACCATGCTGCGAGAAGATGGTTGGGAATGATACCATGGAACCGTAAGAATTGGCAATACCGCTAACCTGACCACCGACGAACTTCTCTGTAACACCAGGCTTACCCAGTATCATAGCTGTAGTGTGCATCTTGTAGCCGATAACAGCAGCACGCTCTAATTCTTCAACTTCTTCTGGTGTTTTTACAGAACGCATCTTTACTACCGCACGGATGAGTTCCATACTTGCAGATTCTTTCTGCTGATTAGGATGAATACCGAAGAGATCGAATATTTGGATTTTAATATCAGCACGATAAGGAGGCAAGAAATGAACCTTACGATGCTCACGCAACGCATTGTTACATATAGTCTTCAGACCTTTCATGTTGATAGTGTTGGTTACGCCGACCTCATCAGCCATATCCTTTACAGAATCTACACTACCATACCAAACAATATCGTCGATGTCAATGTCGTCACCAACAAGTGTTTCTGTGTTATTGTCAATGTCAATAACACCAACTAATCCGTCACGTTTCTGACCAAAATAATAGAGGAATGATGAATCCTGACGGAATGGATAATACCCATTCGCAGGGAAGTTTGCAGGCGACTCATTGTTGCCAAAGAGGATAACAATACCCCCTCCAACAAGCTTCTTAAGCTCTGCGCGGCGCTTTACATAGGTTTCTTTGTTAAACATATTTTCAATTATTAGTTGGTTTGATTGCAAAGATAGTTATTTTTGTTTGAAAGTTATTAACTTTGCAGTTGTTTTTTAACGAGATTTTATGCAAATAGATAGGAATACGGGGTTAGTGTTAGAAGGAGGAGGAATGCGTGGTGTATTTACCTCTGGTGTTTTGGATGCTTTCATGAAATATAAGCTCTATTTTCATTACATTGTAGCAGTATCAGCTGGAGCGTGTAACGGTTTATCGTATGCCAGTCGTCAACCGCGTCGCGCTCGTATTTCTAACATTGATATGCTTGCCAAATATGATTACATAGGCTTGCGTCATCTCGTTACGCAGGGATGTATTTTCGACCCAGAATTACTTTATCATCGTTTTCCTTACGAACTTATTCCTTATGATTATGAAGAGTATTTCCGTACTTGTAGGAATGGTGATATCTTTGAGATGGTGGTAACAAACTGTCAGACTGGTTTCGCAGAATATCTCTCAGAATCGTCAGGTGATACGCACCGTCTTAATGCTTTGGCACGTGCATCATCAAGTCTCCCTTACGTTAGTAAGATTGTTGAGGTAGATGGAAAAGAGTTGTTGGATGGTGGCATTGTTGACTCTATTCCTGTATTGCGTTCTATAAAGACTGGGCACGAAACAAATGTGGTCATCAGTACGCGTAACAAAGGTTGGAGAGATACTGGGCGTGATTATAAGCAACCCAAATTTATCTATCGTAATTACCCACGTTTACGTGTTGCGCTGAGCCGTAGAATAGAGGCGTATAACCGTCAGCTCGACTTAGTGGATGAACTGGAAGAGCAAGATAAGATTCTCGTTATCCGTCCCGAAGATCCTATTGTTGTAGGGCGAATGGAGAAAGATGTTGATAAACTTGAGCATCTTTATGAAGAAGGCTTCCGATTAGGTGAACAATTTGTGAAGGAGCATCTTCCACATCTTCTTTAAAAATAACGTAAATATCTATTGTACAAAAGAATATTTAGAAGAATGGGGACTGTCTATAGGCATAGTAGATAGTTCCCATTTTTATTGTTATTTTGCTTGTTCCTTCCTTTGCAATCATAATGGTATCCTCCATTATATTCTTTATTAATACTCGAAAATTCCATAGATAAGGTTTTGAAAAATAATTACATAAAATCGGGTAAAACATCAATAAACAAGGATAAAAACACGTGTAAAATGTGAGTTTGTAATCATCGGTAAATCAGTTAGTTATAAAGTTGTAAAGTGAAAGGTGCTTAATTGGGCTTCAAAAGGGCGTTAGTAAGGGTCTTAAAGGGCATCTTTTGAAAGTCAATTTGGCGTCTTTTAGAAGCCAAAAGAGCATGTATAGGTTTTGAGTCGCATGAAAATAGTTTACAAATACCAGTAAGGTGAGAATAGGCTATTTATAGATTACGGATAGCGATAATATCTATTTGCTTTTTATCTTGTAGTTTATTCTCCTTTGTAAGATCAACTAATTTGAGATAGTAATACCCTACAAGATTATAGCCCTTTATCCTATTTCCAAGCTATGTATTTAACAGAAGAACCAGAAAAACAGAGACTTTAAGGGATAAAAGTACCACAAAGATTATTTTTACAACCTACCTTAATATATTTTCTTACTTCTTGTTTTCCCTTTATAAATACTTTTTCTTATCTTTGCACAACATATTTAAAATAAGAAACGAATGAAGAAGATAAATTTTCTCCTTGTTGTATTAGCTGCAGTGTTGGCGTTTAGTTCATGTAATAAGACTGAGACTTATGCTGATCAGTTGGAGCGAGAGACTGAAGCGATAAACTCTTTTATAGTCAAGAAAGGTATAAAAGTAATTAGTGAAGAGCAGTTTGCTAAACAAGGAAATACTACAGATACAACGAAGAATCAGTATGTTCTTTTCCCTAATACTGGTGTTTACATGCAGATTGTTGAGAAAGGAACTGGCGAAGTAATTAAAAAAGGCGAGACAGCCACTGTCCTCTGTCGTTTTAGTGAGCGCAACCTTATTACAGATACGCTGCAGTTATCTAATCAGTTCCTCGTCTTTGGCCCTAAGGTTGACAAGATGTCTGTAACAAATACAAGTGGAACATACACCGCTTCATTTGACCCTTCTTCAAGTGTGATGAGTGAAGTCTATCAGAGTACTTCTGTGCCTGCAGGTTGGTTGGTCCCAATGCCTTATATTGCTCTTGGTAGATTGGTTAATGCCTCATCTAAGTTGTCACACGTGAGACTTATCGTTCCTTCACAGCAGGGACAGATTAATGCGTCAAAGGCAGTTTATCCTTGCTATTATGACCTTACTTTCCAGAGAGGTCTCTAATGTGTGGTGAAGAAGTAAGAAGTAAAAAAGAAGAGAGAGAAAAGCAATAACGTAAGAGAACAATAAGGGCAATACCCTTCAAATATATTTTAAGTATGACGCTTATTAAATCTATTTCCGGCATCCGTGGAACTATCGGAGGTCGTGCGGGAGATACACTGAACCCGCTGGACATCGTTAAATTCGTTTCTGCATACGCTACTTTCATTGCGCGTAAGCATCCAGGAAAGAAGTTGAAGATTGTTGTTGGTCGTGATGCACGTATCTCTGGTCCAATGGTTAAGAATGTTGTATGTGGTACGCTGATGGGTATTGGTGCAGATGTTGTGAACATCGGTTTGGCTACAACCCCTACAACAGAGTTGGCTGTGCGTATGAGTGGTGCAGATGGTGGTATTATTATTACCGCTTCTCATAATCCACGCCATTGGAACGCCTTAAAACTTCTGAATGAGGAGGGTGAATTCCTTACTGCGGCAGATGGTGCTGATGTGCTGAATATTGCAGAGCGTGAGGACTTTGATTATGCTGATGTAGATGGTTTGGGTAGTTATACTGATGACAACTCATTTGATGATCGCCATATAGAAGAGGTGATGAACCTTGAATTGCTCGACCTTGAGGCTGTTAAGAATCGTAAGTTCCGTGTTGTAGTTGATTCTATCAATTCTGTTGGTGGTATTATCCTGCCTAAGCTTCTCGATCGTTTAGGGGTTGAATATAAGTTCTTGAATGGAGAAGCAACAGGCGACTTTGCTCACAATCCAGAGCCAATCGCAGCAAACCTCACAGGCATTATGGACGAGGTTGCCAAGGGTGGTTATGATTTGGGTATCGTTGTTGACCCTGATGTAGACCGTTTGGCATTCATTCAGGAGGATGGTAAGATGTATGGTGAGGAGTACACACTCGTTACAGTGGCAGATTATATCCTCGAACACGTAAAGGGTAACACTGTAAGTAATCTCTCTTCAACTCGCGCTTTGCGTGATGTAACGGAGAAGCATGGTGGTAAGTATTATGCTTCTGCTGTTGGTGAGGTGAATGTTACTACAAAGATGAAGGAAGTTGGTGCCGTTATTGGTGGTGAAGGTAATGGTGGTGTAATCTATCCAGAGAGCCATTATGGACGTGATGCTCTTGTTGGTATTGCACTCTTCCTTAGTTCTTTGGCACAGAAGGGACTGAAGGCAAGCGAACTTCGCAAGACTTTCCCAGAGTATTTCATAGCAAAGAATCGTATCGACCTTACTCCTGATACGGACGTTGATGCAATTCTTGTGCGTGTGAAAGAACTTTATGGTCAGGAGAAGGATGTACAGGTAACTGATATTGATGGCGTTAAACTTGACTTCCCTGATGCTTGGGTTCATCTTCGTAAGTCAAATACAGAGCCTATCATTCGTGTTTACAGCGAGGCCAACACCATGGAGGCTGCTGATGCATTGGGTAAGAAACTAATGCAGGTAGTTTACGATATGCAGTAAACTTTACCTTGGTTATATAATAGAAAAGGATGCTTCGGAGATTTTCAGGAGCATCCTTTTTTCTTTAATAGTAGTTTTTCTTTGTGATTCTATCACTGTGTTTATATCTGCCTTTTGGTGACCTATAATGGGTAAGGGAGTTAGTTGTATTACCTATATCGACTTTTTTTCATCTTTTTCATTATTGCTCTTACCTTTCAAAAAAGAAAGGAAAACACGAATATTAGCTATTTTTTCGTTATCTTTGCAGCAACAAAACATTGAGAACGAGAATGGAAAGTGCAAAGAAGTATTTGTTGGGAATGACACTTGGCGAACTGAAAGAGGTTGCCAAGTCACTCGGAATGCCAGCTTTTACAGGCGGACAGATAGCCAAATGGCTTTACACACAGCATGTGAGAAGTATTGATGAGATGACGAATATCTCAAAAGCAAACAGAGAGAAGCTCGCTGCTGAATATGCTATTGGTTGTAAGGAACCTATTGATGCACAATATTCTAAGGACGGAACCATTAAATATCTCTTCCCTACTGATAGTGGTAAGTTTGTCGAAACGGTGTATATACCCGATGAAGACCGTGCCACGCTCTGTGTTTCTTCGCAAGTAGGATGCAAGATGAACTGCCTCTTCTGCCAGACAGGAAAGCAGGGCTTCGAAGGTAGTCTTTCGGCAACAGACATTCTCAATCAGATTTATTCCCTTCCTGAACGTGATAAATTGACGAATATCGTCTTCATGGGTCAGGGCGAACCCATGGATAATCTTGACAACGTACTGCGTACCACAGAGATTATGACTGCTGACTTCGGTTACGGATGGTCACCAAAGCGCATCACCGTGAGCAGTGTGGGTGTCAAAGGAAAGCTCAAACGATTCCTCGATGAGAGCGACTGCCACGTTGCTATCAGTATGCACACGCCTCTACACGACCAGCGTTCGGAGTTGATGCCAGCAGAAAAAGGAATGTCTATTGATAGTATTATAGAGTTACTCAGCAATTACGACTTCTCTCATCAGCGCCGTCTGTCATTCGAATATATTGTCTTCAAGGATTTCAATGACAGCGAGGAACATGCTAAGGCTATTGTGCAACTACTCAAAGGGTTGGACTGCCGAATGAATCTTATTCGCTTCCATCCTATCCCAAATATCCCATTACAGGGTGTTGATGATCACAAAATGGAGAAATTCAGAAACTATCTGACACAACATGGAGTCTTCACAACTATCCGTGCCAGTCGTGGACAGGATATCTTTGCAGCCTGCGGTCTGCTCTCAACAGCAAAGAAGATTGAAGAAGAAAGAAGTAGAGGGAAAAAGTAAAAAGGTAAAGAATAAGAACGCAAAAAGACTAATTAGCTACAAACAGAGAGCCAATAGGAAACTGAATATAATAAAACAATACAAGATATAAGTATATGAACGATAATAAAAGAGTCCGCGTAGCAATCACACACGGAGATACTAACGGCATTGGATATGAGCTTATCTTTAAGACCTTTGCCGAACCAGAGATGTTGGAGCTTTGTACGCCTATCATCTATGGTTCACCTAAAGTAGCCACCTATCATCGTAATGCACTTGACATAGAAGCTAACTTCACTATCATCAAAGATGCATCAGAGGCACAGAACGGACGACTCAACCTGCTCCCTGTATTTGATGATGAAATTAAGGTTGAATTGGGCGTTGCCTCAGAGGAGGCTGGTGTTGCTGGCTTACGTGCTGTAGACAAGGCTTTAGATGACTATCGTCAAGGACTATTTGATGTTCTTGTTACAGCTCCTATTGATAATAATGAGCACTTCCACTTCAGTGGGCAGAGCCGTTATATCGAAGATCACATGGATTCAGAGGAGCAAGGCTTGTCAATCTTGATTAACGATGGACTGCGTGTTGCCCTTGCTACACGTAATCTTCCACTGCGCCAAGTAGCTGAGTCAATATCAAAGACAAGTATTGTTAATAATGCAAGTGCACTATTTAAGAGCCTTCGTCGCGATTTCCGCCTTTCTTGTCCACGTATAGCCGTGCTTGGCTTGAATCCTAAGGCTGGCGACAATGGCTTGTTAGGCTCTGAAGAGCATGAGATAATCTTGCCTGCTATTGACGAACTTGTTGAGAATGGCATACAAGCCTTTGGCCCTTATCCTGCCGATACATTCTTTGGCTGCAATAATACAGAGCATTTTGATGGTATCTTGGCAATGTATTACGAACAAGGGCTTGCACCTTTCCGTACGCTTTCAGTATCTCATGGTATCATTTACACAGCAGGATTACCACTCGTTCGCACCTCTGCAGAAATTCCTGATAGCCTTTCATTAGCAGGTAAGGGTGTTGTGGATGAACTACCATTCCGTCATGCAATCTATCTTGCTATTGACATCTTCCGCAATCGTGCAGAATATGATGCGCCAATGGGCAATCCACTTCCAAAGCTTTACAAGGAAAGAAGAGACGAAAGCGACAAGGTACGCTTTGCTATTCCACGTAAGCGTGAGGACCGTATACCAAACAATGGCGAGAACCGTAATACGAAGGAGACACACTAAGCGTGTCTTCCTTCATTCCTTATGACAAATATAAACAAGAAGACTTATGAACAAAAAGTTTCAGAACATCTTCTTCACTTTTGGCTTGGTTGTACTCTGTATTATGGTGTACAACCTTGACTTTGCAGATGCATGGCAGAAAATACAGCATGCAGGCTACTGGTTCTTTGCTGTAGTTCTACTATGGGTATTCCTATACATCTTTAATACTGCGGCTTGGTTTACGATTATACGTAGCCAGACACAAGATGCGGAGGAGCGGAAGAAGATTTCATTTCTTTGGCTTTATAAGGTTACAGTATCAGGCTTTGCACTTAACTACGCTACACCTGGAGGACTCATGGGTGGCGAACCATATCGTATCATGGAACTGACACCAAAGATTGGAGCAGAACGTGCTACATCTTCTGTTGTCCTTTATGCCATGACCCACATCTTTAGTCATTTCTGGTTTTGGCTTATATCTATCTTCCTTTATATCTTCACGCAACCAGTCAACCTTCTGATGGGTACGATGTTAGCTGTTGTCTTTGCTTTCTGTGTATCTGCAATTTGGTTCTTTCTCATTGGGTATAAGAAAGGTTTAGCAGTCCGTGTAATGAACCTTGTTCGCCATATACCTTTTATAAAAAGGTGGGCAGAGTCCTTTGTTGCCACTCATAAAGAAGAACTCGACAGAATTGACACACAGATAGCATCATTGCACAACCAAAACCCACGCACTTTCCTCACCGTTGTTCTACTTGAATTATCTTGCAGAATTTGTAGTGCGTTAGAGATCTTCTTCATTCTTCTGGTGCTGCTTCCATCTGTCAATTACTTTGATTGCATTCTTATTCTTGCGTTCACTTCTCTTTTTGCTAATATGCTCTTCTTTATACCTCTACAGTTAGGTGGTCGTGAAGGAGGTTTCCTTATGTCTGTTAAAGGCTTAGGACTAACGCTCGAAGCAGGTATCTTTGTTGCCCTACTTGTCCGCATTCGTGAACTCATTTGGACGGCTATTGGCTTGTTACTTATCAAGTTGGACAGGAAGAAAAACAAGTAATCAACACTAGATAGATTTATACACTGCAAATTATTTTCATGTAAATAAATATTTTTCTTCATGAAAAGAAACAATCATGTTCACGAAAATAAATATTTCTTTTCATGAAAATAATTCAGAACAAGTTGCTTTATTCCATCTGAGAATAGCAGAGAAAGACTGAAAGAAAGTTGTTAAAGTCTGCCAAAGTTGCAGCTTATTCAAATAAAATAGGTAAATTTGTCAGTTAAATGAATACAACAGAATTACAGAGAACGAAACAACGATATAACATTGTTGGTAATAGCGATGGGCTTAATCGTGCTTTGGATGTTGCCTTACAGGTAGCACCCACAGATTTATCTGTGCTGATTATCGGCGAGAGTGGCGTTGGTAAGGAGATTATCCCTCGTGTAATCCATGACAACTCTCCCCGCCGTCGCGAGAAATACTTTGCTATTAACTGTGGTTCTATCCCAGAAGGAACCATTGATAGCGAGCTTTTCGGACACGAAAAGGGCTCTTTCACGGGAGCTATTGGCGAGAGTGAAGGCTATTTCGGTATAGCCAATAAGGGAACGATATTCCTTGACGAGGTGGGTGAACTTCCTATAGCTACACAAGCTCGATTGCTCCGTGTACTTGAGACTGGCGAATATATCCGCGTTGGAGGACAAGAAATCCGCAAGACCGATGTACGTATCGTCGCTGCTACCAACGTAAATATGCAGAAGGCTGTTAGCGAAGGTAAGTTCCGTGAAGATTTGTACTATCGTCTTAATACGATTCCTGTTCAGATGCCTCCCCTCCGTGATCGTGGCGAAGACATCGTTCTTCTCTTCCGTCTCTTTGCTATGCAAATGGCAGAAAAGTATCGTCTTCCAAAGATTACACTCACAGATGAGGCGCGTCAGATTCTGTTACAGTACAAATGGCCTGGCAATGTTCGCCAATTAAAGAACATTACCGAGCAGATGTCTGTTCTCAGCGAGAAGCGTGAGATTGATGCAGAAACATTGTTACACTTCATTCCACGTGACCAAGACAGCACACAGCTCGCTACGATACAAAGCGGTGGTTCACACAGCTACGAGAGCGAACGTGAGATTCTCTATAAGATCCTCTATGAGTTGAGAGGAAATGTAAGTGACTTACGTCGTGACCTCAACAATGTTCGTAAGCAGTTAGAGGAAAACAGGCAACTCAATGGTGCAAGTGGTTTTCAGCCAGCCTCACCAACAGTTTCTAACCTTCCTGCAACCTCAGATAAACAACCCATTAGCCCTGCTGCCACAATAGAGCAAGTTGAAGACGCTGTGGCTGAAGAAATCTCTGAACCAGAAACACTCAACCTCAACGACATCGGGAGGCAACTGGTAGAAAAAGCATTAGAGCGTAACAATGGCAATCGTAAGAAGGCTGCTT
Organism: uncultured Prevotella sp.; assembly: GCA_963550695.1. Lineage (GTDB taxonomy): Bacteria > Bacteroidota > Bacteroidia > Bacteroidales > Bacteroidaceae > Prevotella. The sequence goes on from CAUVDL010000027.1 coordinate 17,225, forward strand.
TAGAATTAGGTATCAGTGACCGCACTCTCTATCGCCGTATCAGGCAATATGGATTAGACAAAGATTAATCAATAGATACAAAAGGGGCTACCCTCTTAGAAAACAATGAAGATAGGAAAGAAATTCATATCTATCCGCCCATTGACATGGGGTGTAACAGCTATCTGCTTGCTCTTACTGGCAGCTTGCAGTGTATCCTATAAGTTTAATGGTGCAAGTATCGATTACAGTAAAGTACATACCATTCAGATTGCAGATTTCCCTATCCGCTCTACCTATGTATGGGGACCAATGGGACCAATGTTCAACAATCAATTGAAAGATGTCTTTGCTAACCACACACGCCTACAGCAAGTAAAGCGTAATGGTGATATGAAGATTGAAGGTGAAATCACACAGTATCAACAACGTAATAAGAGCGTTTCAAGTGAAGGATACTCTGCACAGACAGAACTTTCCATCACTGTCAACGTACGCTTTACAAACAATACAAACCATAGCCAAGACTTTGAACGACAGTTCACAGCCACAGCAAGCTATGAAACAGTCCGCAGTTTGAATTCTGTACAAGAGGAACTCGTCACACAGATGGTGAAGGATCTTACCGACCAGATATTCAATGCGACCGTTGCTAACTGGTAATTATCTTACATCATCACTTTTAAAGTCATTGACTATTATTCTTATCACTCCTCATAATCACCTATCACCCTATGGATATAGCCAATCTTATTAACCATCCGGAGAATCTAAACAAAGAGACCTTATACGATCTCCGGAGTATGCTTGCGCTTTATCCTTATTATCAGCCAGCTCGTATTCTGTTGTTACGGAATCTCTTTCTGCTTCATGATCCTACGTTCGATGATGAGTTGAGACGTGCAGCTGTATACATCTCTGACCGTCATATTCTCTTCAAACTTGTTGAAGATGCCCACTATCAGCTAATTCCACAGCAGAAAAAAGCAGATAAGCAGTCGGCAACTATCAACTCAGAAACGACTATAGGGAAAGGTCAAGACCGTACAACATCACTTATCGACACCTTCTTAGAGCAGATTCCTGAAGATGAAGATACAGCACAAGAAACAGAAGGAAAACGCCTGCCAACGCCTGCTGATGCCACAGTAGACTATGTTGCTTATCTCTTGGAAAGCGAAAGCAAGCAAAATGAGGATGCTACTCCACAATTAAGAGGACAAGAACTTATCGACGATTTCATCTACAATGAAGGAGGTAAAATCACTTTACAAGATGAAACAGAGTACGAACCTGAAGAGAATGGCCACAATGAAGCAGCTGAAAATGAAGATACTGGCTACTTTACTGAAACATTAGCAAGAATTTATATAAAACAAGGTCGATATTCTAAGGCATTGGAAATTATTAGGCGATTAAATTTGGTATATCCGAAAAAAAATCGTTACTTTGCAGATCAAATACGATTTTTGGAGAAATTGATAATAAATAACAATAAAAAATAAGACAAGAAAATGTACACGTTATTCGTAATTCTTATCGTAATTGCAGCACTCTTGATGATTGGTGTCGTTCTGATTCAGGAATCAAAGGGCGGTGGTCTTTCATCAAACTTTTCATCATCTAATGCTATCATGGGTGTTCGCAAGACTACAGACTTTGTAGAGAAGACTACATGGGGCTTAGCTATTGCAATGGTTGTTATCAGCGTAGCAAGTGCTTACGTTGCACCATCAGCAAGCACAGATGCAAGTGTTATTGAGAAAGCTGCGACACAAGATAATACAACAAACCCTAACAACTTGCCAAACTTCGGTGCAAGTCAGCAAAAGCAGGCTGCCCCAGCAGCACAAACACCTGCTACACCTGCAGCTCCAGCAAAATAAGGGGAAATAATAAAAAAGTACGGGAAATATTTGGTCAGTCCAAATAAAACCCGTACCTTTGCACTCGCTAAAAAGAAATAGCCAATATGGTGGATGTAGTTCAGTTGGTTAGAGCGTCAGATTGTGGTTCTGAATGTCGTGGGTTCGAATCCCACCACCCACCCTTCAAGAATTAAGCGGAAATCCAATAAATAATAGGATTTCCGCTTTTCTTTTGTGTTAACCAAATTGTACTTAACCTTTAGAAGTAGGGTTTAAGTGATAAAAAAGTTCTTTCATTAAATGCGTAGATTGTTACAGATTAAAGACTTATACACTCGTATGCTATGATTATCACAATAAAACTCTTGACACAGCAGACTTAGCCAGCAGAATCTCTAAACTGATTCTTGATAGTGATGTGCAGAAACAAATGGGTATAATTCCATACGTGCTGACGGGAGATGAGCGTCACCTTGATTTGCGTGGTTTTCCAGATGATATTAAACTTGCTGTGTGGGAAAAGCAACATCATATTTGCCCGTCTTGTCAAAAAGAGTTTGATTATGAGTTTATGGAGGGTGACCATATTACTCCATGGCGTGAAGGCGGAAGAACTGCGATAGAAAACTGTCAGATGCTTTGTCGTGAGTGTAATAGGCGGAAAGGAGGTCGGTAGGTTTCTTGCTTCATGTATGCTTTTGAAATAGGGGTGTTTGTTAGCTTTTAATCGTTAAAGGCATTTCTAATTACAAGCGAGTACGATTTTCCTCAGCATCATTTTGTGTGGTGTTGAGGCTTAGCACCATTGGTGCTTACCATGAACACAATATGTGCTCGGCACTAACACAATGATAATAAAGAACAAGGGAGGGGCTTATAGTTCCTATTAAGGCTGTTTAATAATGGTTGTTAAGCATGTTGTAGGTGCAAAATGATGTTAAATTTAACGTGTGGTCGCTTGCGATATAAGTATCTTTTTATATCTTTGCAATTGAAAATAATGGTTTAGTAAGATTTGATTAAGAAAAGATTGTAAAGACGATTAATTAGTAAAGGTATTGTGGGGGGTGTGACACAGACATCAGTTAACGCTGGGAGAGGGTGATGCGCCCCCATTAAAAAGAAACAGGATGAACAAAGTAAAGATGATTTTCCGCCTCCTTTTAGGAGCATTTATGATCTATGCAGGTGTATCTCACCTGACTTTTAACCGATTGGAGTTTGTGGCACAGGTGCCTATGTGGCTTCGATTCTCAGAAGGATTTACTGATTTCGTGGTGCTTTCTTCAGGTGTAGTAGAGATTGCCTTAGGATTGAGTATGCTACTCTTGTATAAGCATAAGGCGGTAGTAGGAGCGTTGCTCGCCCTCTTCTTTGTTCTCATCTTCCCTGGAAACCTCAATCAATATTTCTATCATATTGATTCGTTCGGACTGAATACTGACACTGCACGTCTCATCCGACTATTCTTCCAGCCTGTACTGATAGCATGGGCATTGTGGTCTACTGGTGGATGGAAGGTTTGCAAGGAGTGGATGTCAAGATTTAGAAAATAAATCGTGAGGATCAGGAATAAACTTTGATAGGGTAGTAACTTCTTCGGTTGATACTTTTCAAAGCTATGATAGACGAAACACAAGCGTTTGAAACATCGCTTTTATAGCGTAAAAATATTATTGTAGAATTTAATAAAGAGTAAAGAATTATGGCAACAGTTTATGAATTCAATTTGAAAGACAAGAAAGGTAACGAGGTAAGTCTCGAGACATATAAGGGTAAGGTACTTCTTATCGTAAACACAGCAACAGGTTGTGGTTTCACTCCACAGTATGAGGAGTTGGAGGCAATGTACCGCAGTCTGAAGGAGAAGGGTCTTGAGATTCTCGATATTCCATGTGATCAGTTCGGTCATCAGGCTCCAGGTACAGACGAGGAGATTCACGAGTTCTGTACAGCAAAGTTCGGTACTGATTTCCCACAGTTCAAAAAGAGTGATGTGAACGGTGCAAATGAGCTTCCTCTCTACACATGGTTGAAGAGCGAGAAGGGTTATGCTGGCGGCGCATACGAGGAGAAATTGGCTGCTATCATGGAAGACCTTTACAACAAGGCAAACACAGAGCCACGCAAGCAGAACGACATTCAGTGGAACTTCACAAAGTTCCTCGTTAATCGCAATGGTGAGGTAGTTGCACGCTTCGAGCCAACAGTAGACCTCAAGGAGGTTCAGAAGGCTGTTGAGGCTGCGCTTTAATTAGAAACTGATAGGTAAGTTTTAATAGTCCCCTATGGGACAATTGTTTAGGAGTTGGAGGTTTTAGTGGGGTTAAGCCATTACTGTTTCTTTTCGGAGGGCAGCAATGCAATGATATGAAAGGTATCGGCTTAACTTCTACTAAATGTTTCCGCTCCTTTTTCATTAGGATAATCTGGAGTAAGAATGGCCGTAGATATAGAAGAATTTCGCAAAGAGGTCTATAACGTTGTGGCATCAATTCCGAGTGGTCGTGTGCTGAGTTATGGGCAGATAGCATGGCTTGTAGGCTGTCCTCATCATGCTCGTTTGGTTGGAAAAGTACTACATGATGTCTCTGAAGCAGAACATTTGCCATGTCATCGAGTCGTTAATGGTAACGGACGTACAGCCCCTTGTTGGAAAGAGCAGCGAAACTTGTTGGAGACAGAGGGAATAACCTTCCGTGCAAGTGGCTGTGTAGATATGAGAAAATGGCAATGGAAACTGGAGGGATAAGGTTTTTGTTGTCATTTTCCTATCCTTATTCTATGACTATATTCAAACGATAAGATACAAAGTAAACCCCTTTCTTTTTGATTTATGTCTGTCATTCCTTTGTAGACTGAAATAAAAGCATTAATTTTGTAGGCATAAAAAGAAAAGCAAATGCAGGCAATGATTTTTGCAGCCGGACTTGGTACCCGCTTGAAACCGCTTACTGACACAATGCCAAAAGCGTTGGTAATGGTGGGAGGTGCGCCACTACTTGAGCATGTTGTCAGAAGGTTGACAGGTGCTGGATGCAGTCGTATGGTTGTTAATGTACATCATTTTGCAAACCAGATCACAGACTATTTGGATGCACACAACTATGGTGTGGATATCCATGTGTCTGATGAAACAGAGCAGCTCCTTGATACTGGTGGTGGTATCAAGCGAGCTGCTTCGCTTTTTGATCAGCATCAGCCAGTCCTGATTCATAATGTTGACATATTAAGTAATGTGGATTTAGCAGCTTTCTATCGCCATGCTTTAGAAACAAAGGCAGATGCTCTGCTGTTGGTAAGCCGTCGTGTTACGCAGCGTTACTTAGTATTCGACAGCAATATGCGCTTGGTGGGTTGGACGAATGTGGCTACCGGCGAGGTGAAGTCACATCATGCCGAGATAGGTCAGTTGCATTTCGAGTTACCAACGGAGGAAGAAAGTTCTTATTATCAGAACAACTGCTACCTCTATGCCTTCTCTGGCGTACACGTGTTAGCGCCTTCTGCGCTACAAGCTGTTGAGGCTGTTGATAAGGATAAGTTCCCAATAATGGACTTTTATCTCAACAACTGCGACAAACTTGATATCCGAGGCGAACTAAAAACCGACCTTCATCTGCTTGATGTAGGCAAACTCGACAGCTTGCAAGCTGCTGAAGACTTTATTGCAAATTCAGAGTATCAAAGCTCCAAGACGGAGAATTGATATTCTTTAAATACATTCATTTACATGCAACAGAAGATTATCATTTTGGATTTCGGCTCACAGACAACACAGCTTATCGGCCGTCGTGTGCGTGAGTTGGATACCTTCTGCGAGATCCTCCCTTACAACAAGTTCCCGAAGGATGACCCATCTGTGATTGGTGTGATTCTTTCTGGTTCACCTTATTCCGTACATGACCCAGAGGCTTTCAAGGTAGACCTCAGTCAGTTTATCGGTAAGATTCCAGTGCTCGGTATCTGTTATGGCGCTCAGTACATCTCTTATTCAAATGGAGGTAAGGTTGAGCAGACGGGTACACGTGAGTATGGTCGTGCCAACTTAGAGAGTATCGACCTTAACAATCGCCTTTTTGCAGGCTTTGAGAAAGGCTCGCAGGTATGGATGAGTCATGGTGATACGATTACTGCAATCCCAGAGGATTACGACATTATAGCTTCTACAGGTGACGTTAAGTATGCTGCCTTTGCATCAAAGACACAGCCAGTATGGGCAGTACAGTTCCATCCAGAGGTTTACCACTCATTGCAGGGTAAGCAGTTGTTGGAGAACTTCGTTGTGAATATCTGTGGTAGCAAGCAGGAGTGGAGTGCAGCTTCATTTGTAGAGAGTGCGGTTCAGGAGATTCGAGAGCAGGTGGGTAACGACCGTGTTATCCTTGGTCTTTCTGGTGGTGTTGACTCTTCTGTTTGTGCAGTATTGCTCAATAAGGCTATCGGTAAGAACCTTACTTGTATCTTCGTAGACCACGGTATGCTCCGTAAGAACGAATTTACAAAGGTGATGGATGCTTATAAGGGACTCGGGCTGAACGTTATCGGTGTTGATGCATCAGAACAGTTCTTTAAGGATTTGGAAGGTGTTACCGATCCAGAACAGAAGCGTAAGATTATTGGTCGTGACTTTGTTGAGGTGTTTAATGCTGAGGCAAAGAAGATTACTGATGCTAAGTGGCTTGCACAGGGTACTATCTACCCAGACCGTATTGAGAGTCTAAGTATTACAGGTATGGTTATTAAGAGTCATCATAATGTAGGTGGACTTCCAGAGGAGATGCATCTTCAGCTTTGTGAGCCACTCCGTTGGCTTTTCAAAGACGAGGTTCGCCGTGTAGGTTATGAGCTTGGAATGCCAGAACGTCTTATCAAGCGTCATCCATTCCCAGGTCCTGGTCTTGCTGTTCGTATCTTGGGCGATATCACTCGTGATAAGGTTCGTATTCTTCAGGATGCTGACGATATCTATATTGAGAAGATGCACGACTATACTATGCCAGATGGTTCAAGTCTTTATGACCACGTTTGGCAGGCAGGTACCGTGCTGCTCTCTACTATCCGTTCGGTAGGAGTGATGGGTGATGAGCGTACTTATGAGCATCCAGTCGCTCTCCGTGCCGTTACATCAATGGATGCAATGACTGCTGACTGGGCACACCTCCCTTATGACTTCATGGCAGATGTTTCTAATGAAATCATCCGTAAGGTGAAGGGAGTCAACCGTGTATGTTATGATATCTCTTCAAAACCACCTTCAACAATAGAGTGGGAGTAAGATAGAAAATAGACAATATAGAAGAATAGGGGCTCACTTGTGCCCCTATTTTTCGTTATACAATATTATAAAGAAATAAGAAAGGGATTTGTATTGGACCTTAGGATAGTGTAAGATTTTGTTTGTTGCATTGATAATCAGGTTGTAAAGTCTTGTTTTACTTGGTTGGTTTCATTATAGTCTTTTATTCATTGCAAATTATTTACGTGAAAAAAAATATTTATTTTCATGAAGAAAAATATTTATGTTCATGAAAATAATTCTTTTTTATCATGAAGAAAATTTGGAAGTAACACTTTGTAGACTGAATAAAGGGTAAGGCTCATGGCCTTGAAACAGTGTTTTAACAGCTTTAGAAGGCTGATGTTAGGACGAAGGTAGGCGGAAAGGAAAAGTGATTTGGTAATCTTAATGGAAAGAAATTAGCGCTGTTGTTAATAAAAATAGTCCGAAGATCCATAGTGAATCTTCGGACTTATTTATATCTGTTTTTCAGATAATTGCTTACTTGTTTTTCAGCAAATCACGAATCTCAGAGAGAAGTTTCTCCTCATTAGTTGGCTCTGGATCAGGTGCTGGAGCAGCTGGTTCCTCTTCCTTTTTCTTAGAGAGTTTGTTGATACCCTTTACCATCATGAATACACAGAATGCGATGATAATGAAGTCAAGCAATGTCTGCAAAAAGTTACCATAGTTGATGGTTGCTGGGGCGGGAGCTGTAACACCAGGAATTTCTACTGCAGGCAGTGTCCATTTTAAGTCTGAGAAGTTAACGCCACCGATAAGCCATCCGATAGGAGGCATGATGATATCGTCAACGATAGATGAAACAATCTTGCCGAAAGCACCACCGATGATTACACCGACAGCCATATCAACAGCATTACCCTTTACTGCAAAATCCTTGAATTCTTGAATAAATTTGCTCATAATTAATTTTGTTGTTAATTTGTTTTGTTTGTCTTGCGTTTTTATACTAATACCCTTTCTTTTGTTATATAGACTTTGCAATCTCGGTTCGTTAGATTGCATAGAATTGCCTATGTGTGCGAAACGAGTTTTTTTTTATAATATTTAATACGCTAAGCGTCTGCAAAAATAAAAAAAAAATTGTATCTTTGCAATCGTAAGATTGAAAATCTTCTATAAGAAGGTAAAAAGAGAATCGTTTTTATAAACTTTTATAAATAATTTAAAGTAAAATGGTAAATGTAGCTATTAACGGCTTTGGCCGTATTGGTCGTCTCGCATTCCGTCAGATGTTCGAGGCTGAAGGTTATGAGGTTGTTGCAATTAACGACTTGACAAGTCCTAAGATGCTTGCTCATCTGTTGAAGTATGATACCGCTCAGGGTGGTTTCGCTGGCAAGTTCGGTGAGGGTAAGCACACTGTAGAGGCTACTGAGAATTCTATCATCGTTGATGGTAAGGAGATTAAGATCTCTGCTGAGATGGACGCTGCTAACTGCCCATGGGCTGCTAACAACGTAGACGTAGTTCTCGAGTGTACAGGCTTCTATACATCTAAGGAGAAGGCTTCTGCTCACCTCAAGGCTGGTGCTAAGAAGGTAGTTATCTCTGCTCCTGCAGGTAACGATCTTCCAACAGTTGTTTTCAATACAAACCACAAGACTTTGACTGCAGCTGATACTGTTATTTCTGCAGCTTCTTGTACAACAAACTGCTTGGCTCCAATGGCAGCTGCGTTGAACGCATATGCTCCAATCCAGTCAGGTATCATGTCAACAATCCACGCTTACACTGGCGATCAGATGATTCTCGATGGTCCACAGCGCAAGGGTGACCTCCGTCGTTCACGTGCAGGTGCTTGCAACATCGTTCCTAACTCAACTGGTGCTGCTAAGGCTATCGGTCTTGTTATCCCAGAGTTGAACGGTAAGTTGATTGGTTCAGCACAGCGTGTTCCAACTCCAACAGGTTCTACAACAATCCTCGTTGCTGTTGTTAAGGGTAAGGACGTAACTGTTGAGGGTATTAACGCTGCAATGAAGGCTGCTTCAACAGAGAGCTTTGGTTATACTGAGGATCAGATCGTTTCTTCTGATATCATCGGTATGCGTTTCGGTTCATTGTTCGATGCAACTCAGACTATGGTAAGCAAGATCAGCGATGATTGCTATCAGGTACAGGTTGTTTCTTGGTACGACAATGAGAACTCTTATACTTCTCAGATGGTTCGTACAATCAAGTACTTCGCAGAGTTGAAGTAATACCAACCGAAAGGTCATCTGCAATCCTCTCTTGCGTAGAGAGTGATTGACGGATAAAATAATAGTCCCTGTCAGCTTGCTGGCAGGGATTTTTTTGTTATCTTTGTGACATGAAGAACGAATATATAGGTGAGTGTACATCTGTAGGCGTAGCTTTTGACAAGCGTATGATTACCATTCTTGGTCCTACGGCTTCGGGAAAGACCGATCTTGCTGCTCATTTGGCTGCTCAGCTTAATGCTGAAATCATCAGTGCTGACAGCCGTCAGGTATATCGTGGCATGGATATCGGTACGGGTAAAGATTTGGCTGATTATACAGTTGAGGGACATGCAGTACCTTATCACCTTATAGATATATGTGAGCCTGGAACGAAGTATAACCTTTTTCGCTATCAGCAGGACTTCCTTGATAGCTATGAGGATATACGGAGTAGGGGAGTGTTGCCCATTCTTTGTGGTGGTACTGGTCTTTATATTGAGGCCGTGTTGAAGGGTTACAGCCTTTCTCCAGTACCACAAAATCCTGAATTGCGTAAGGAATTAGAAGAAAAATCGCTTGAGGAACTAACGGCAATGTTGGTTGAACTGAAGGAAAAGAATCATTCCGTCATGCACAACAAGACGGATGTCGATTCCTGCCAGCGTGCTATTCGTGCAATAGAGATAGAAACCTATAATCTAACAAAGCCAACGGAAGAGCGACAATGTCCACCGATTGACTCATTAATAATAGGTGTAGACATTGATCGTGAGATGCGAAGAGAGAAGATAACTAATCGTTTGAAAGCACGTCTTGAAGAAGGAATGGTTGACGAGATAGCTGGGCTTTTGAAACGAGGTATTCCCGCAGAAGACCTTATTTATTATGGTCTGGAATATAAGTTCGTGACAGAGTATCTCATAGGGAAACTGTCTTACGACGAGATGTTTCGACAGTTAGAAATCGCTATTCATCAGTTTGCTAAGCGACAGATGACGTGGTTCCGTGGTATGGAGCGTCGTGGCTTTACAATTCATTGGGTAAATGCTGCGCAAAAGATAGAAGATAAAGTTGAAGAAATATTGAACTTATGGTAGAGGAAGGAAGATGGGGCATCATTTATTGTCCAAAGGGAGGATTACTTGCTAATCCTGTAAAGCGCTGGGAACAAACAGAACGTTGTCTGCAGGCACACAACGTACAGTATGATATGGTGCAAAGTGAGAATCCACGTAGCGTGGATAGGCTTGTACGTATGTTGATCAGTAATGGTTATAAAACGATTATAATCTATGGTGGTGACTCTGCACTGAACGATGCAGTCAACTATCTTATGCTTTTAGAACCAGAGGAGCGTGAGCGTATTACGTTGGGAGTTATCCCGAATGGCGTGTTAAATGACTTTGCACACTTCTGGGGTTTTGAAGAGTCACACTTGGAACAGACGATTGTTTGGCTCAAGCAAAAGCGTGTAAGACGGATAGATATAGGCTGTATTCGCTATGAGAATAAGAAGAATGAGCGCTGCCGTCGATATTTCCTCAACTGCGTAAACATTGGTATGGTGGCAAATATTATGAGTCTTCGTCGTCGTATGCGCCATCTCTTTATTTCTCGTACCATCTCCTTTATCCTCTCTTGCTTCTTACTTTTATTTCAACGTATGGATTATTTGATGTCGTTGAAAATTAATACTGATAGTATTAAGCAACGTCTGATGACCGTTTGTATAGGTAATGCTCAGGGCTATGGACAGACTCCGAACGCCGTTCCTTATAATGGTTTGTTAGATGTTTCAATCGTTTCTCAGCCAAAGATGCTACAAGCAATGGAGGGAATGTATCTTTTGTTGCGGGATAAAATACTAAATCATCGTAATGTGATGCCTTATAGAACGCAGGAGTTGAGTGGGCAGATAGCTGAGCACACACCAGTCAGTGTGGATGGTCGACTATTGAATGGTACTCCTGTTGGTGCGTTTACGGTTGGTGTTGAGAAAGAAGTAATCAACTTTATCATACCGAGTTAAGTTGCTTTATATATAATGTATGACGTGATATGCAATCGTATGTCACGTCATTTTTTTATTGTCGGGTGTAAATTAGAATCCAATCAGCAATATATTGCAGGGCATTTAGCCCCCAGCACGATTGGTGCTCACCAACAACACCATTAGTGTTGGGCAACAACACATTGCATTCAAAGGGAATAAAGGGTTGTTAAAGTGTAAATATTAAATATCCAGACACTATTTCAATTATCTTTAACTATCTATACCATTTGTCATCAGATATTCTATATAAAAGTTTCAAAAGGTAAGTATTAACCGAATAAAATAATAAAAATATTATCTTACTTTTAATGCCATTATGAAAAATATTTGTATCTTTGAAGAGCCGAAGGGCGGAGTCTGTAAAGACTTATACCAGAAGAAAATAAAAACCAAACAATAAACCTTAAAAGCATGAGCTACTTAAAATTTGAAAAAGCTCTGATGACCAATCTTCAAGATTCGCTTCCCAGAGAGTTGTTACGAACGAATCGCTCTGGTGCCTATTCTTGTTCGACGATTGTTGATTGTAACACACGCAAGTACCATGGACTGCTTGTTGTCCCAGTTCCAGAATTGGATGATGAGAATCATGTGCTGCTGAGTTCGCTCGATCCTACCGTCATTCAGCATGGTGCCTCTTTCAATCTGGGTTTGCACAAGTATCAGGGCAATAACTTTAGTCCACAAGGACATAAGTATATTCGTGAATTTGACTGTGATACTGTGCCAACTACGCTCTATAGAGTAGGTGGTGTCTTATTAAAAAAAGAGGTTGTCTTTCAACACTATGAAGACCGTATCTTAATTCGCTATACCTTATTAGAGGCGCACTCAAAGACTACTTTGCAGTTCCGCCCCTTCCTTGCCTTCCGTAGTGTTCGCCAGTTTACCCATGAAAATGGTGCAGCCGACCGCTCGTATGAGATTGTGGATAATGGAATCAGCACTTGTATGTATGCTGGTTATCCATCACTCTTTATGCAGTTCTCAAAGAAAAATGAATTCCACTTTGACCCCTATTGGTATCATGGATTGGAATATCCAAAGGAGCAGGAGCGTGGTTATGCTTCTAATGAAGACCTTTATGTGCCTGGTTACTTTGAAATGAATATTAGTAAGGGCGAAAGTGTCGTTTTTGCAGCTTCAACGGGAGAATGTCGTACATCAACTTTGAAGAATCTGTTTGATAAGGAAGTGGAGTCACGTAGTCCACGTGATAACTTCTTCCATTGCCTTGTTAATGCTGCTCATCAGTTCCATAATCGTACAAAGAATGATGAGCGTTATATTCTTGCAGGCTATCCTTGGTTCAAGTGTCGTGCCCGTGACCAGTTTATAGCTTTACCAGGACTTACTTTGAGTATCGAAGAACAAGATTACTTCGAACTTGTAATGGAGACTGCTGCAAAGGGTTTACGTGAGTTTATGGAAGGTAAGCCTCTCAGCGTGAAGATATACGAGATGGAGAAACCAGACGTTCCTCTTTGGTGTGTTTGGGCAATACAACAATATGCAAAGGAAGCTGGTAAGGAACGTTGTAGAAAACTCTACATGGGTTTGATACGTGATATTGTAGATTATCTCTTAGCAAGTAAGCATCCAAACCTCACTTTAGATGAGAATGGATTGCTTTATGCTGATGCAAAGGGAGAAGCGATTACATGGATGAACTCCATGAATAATGGTCAACCTGTTGTTCCACGCTCTGGATATATAGTAGAGTTTAATGCTCTCTGGTATAATGCACTGCGCTTTACAGCGGCAATGGAAATGGAGAGTGGCAATGAAGAGCGTGCAAATGAACTTGATGTACTTGCTGAGAAATGTAAGGTTGCATTTGTAGAAACGTTTCTCAATGAGTATGGTTACCTCTATGATTATGTTGATGGAAGAATGGTTGACTGGAGTGTACGTCCGAATATGGTGTTTGCTGTGGCTCTTGACTATTCTCCACTTGACCAGAAGCAGAAGAGGGGAGTGTTAGATGTATGTACACGAGAGCTACTTACACCAAAGGGATTGCGTTCGCTTTCTCCAAAGAGTGGTGGATATAACCCGATGTACACAGGTCCGCAGAGTCAGCGCGACCTTGCTTATCATCAAGGAACAGCCTGGCCATGGTTAGGTGGCTTCTATCTTGAGGCTTGCTTAAAGCTATATAAGCAAACACGTCTGAGTTTTGTAGAGCGTCAGTTGGTAGGTTATGAAGATGAGATGATAAATCATTGTCTTAGTACGCTACCCGAACTCTTTGATGGCAACCCACCGTTTAATGGACGTGGAGCTATCTCCTTTGCTATGAACGTGGCCGAGGTGCTTCGTACGTTAGAATTACTTGAGAAGTATAAATTTTAAGCGGAGGAACCTATATGAAAGTTTTAATGTTTGGATGGGAGTATCCTCCTCATGTATATGGTGGCTTAGCAACTGCTAACTTTGGTATTTCAGAAGGTCTGCATGCGCAGGGGGATGTAGAGACTATTCTCTGTTTGCCACATCCTTTTGGTGATGAGGACCATACTTACGCTGAGATTGTGGCGATGAATCATGTGCCAATCGCTTATCGTGAGCTGAGCTATGATTCTGTAAAGAATCGTCTTGGCAACATTATGTCGCCAGAACTTTACTTTAAGTTGCGTGAGCACATCTATGCTGACTTCAACTATATGCACATCAACGACCTTGGTGCAATGGATTTTGCGGGAGGTTATCCTTCTAATCTGCATGAGGAAATCAATAATTATTCTATTATTGCAGGTGTTGTTGCACGTACATACGACTTTGATATTATTCATGCACACGACTGGTTGACTTATCCTGCGGGTATTCATGCCAAGCGTGTATCTGGCAAACCTTTGTGTATTCATGTGCATGCAACAGATTTTGACCGTTCACGTGGTAAGGTTAATCCTACTGTATATGGTATAGAAAAGGATGGTATGGACAATGCTGACTGCATCATGTGTGTGTCAGAGCTTACACGCCAAACTGTTATCAATCAGTATCATCAGGATCCACGCAAGGTGTTCACGGTACATAATGCTGTTTATCCTTTGGCAAAGGAGATTGCTGATATGCCTCGCCCAGATCATAAGGGTAAGGAGAAGGTCGTAACATTCCTGGGTCGACTGACAATGCAGAAAGGCCCAGAATACTTTGTTGAGGCAGCTAATATGGTGCTTCATCGTACACGTAACGTTCGTTTCTGTATGGCAGGTTCAGGCGATATGATGGACCAGATGATTTATCTTGCTGCAGAAAGAGGTATTGCAGATCGTTTTCATTTCCCTGGTTTTATGCGTGGTAAACAGGTTTATGAATGTCTTAAAGCATCTGATGTCTATGTTATGCCGTCTGTTAGTGAGCCTTTTGGCATCTCTCCTTTGGAGGCAATGCAATGTGGTACGCCGAGCATTATTTCAAAACAGAGTGGTTGCGCGGAAATACTTAACAATTGTATTAAGGTCGACTATTGGGATATTCATGCGCTTGCTGATGCTATTTACTCTATTTGTCATAATG
>CAUVDL010000028.1:0-30984 GCA_963550695.1 uncultured Prevotella sp.
AAACTCGTTATCGTCGGTGCTGGCGGTATGATTGGTTCTAACATGGTTCAGACCGCTCTTACACTCGGTCTTACTCCTAACATCTGCCTGTACGATATCTATGAACCAGGTGTTCATGGTGTATTCGATGAGATGGAGCAGTGCGCTTTCCCAGGTGCTAACCTTTCTTATACCGTTGATCCTGCAGAGGCTTTCACTGGTGCTAAGTACATCATTTCTTCTGGTGGTGCTCCACGTAAGGAAGGTATGACACGTGAGGACTTATTGAAGGGTAACTGTAAGATTGCAGCTGATTTCGGTGAGAACATCAAGAAGTACTGCCCAGACGTAAAGCACGTTGTTGTTATCTTCAACCCAGCTGACGTTACAGCATTGACAGCTCTTATTCACTCTGGTTTGAAACCAAATCAGTTGACATCACTCGCTGCTCTTGATTCTACACGTCTGCAGCAGGCTTTGGCTCACGAGTTCGGTGTACAGCAGGATAAGGTTACTGGTGCACACACCTATGGTGGTCACGGTGAGCAGATGGCAGTATTTGCTTCTCAGGTTAAGGTTGATGGCAAGCCATTGTCAGAGATGGGTCTTTCAGCTGAGCGTTGGGAAGAGATTAAGCACCACACTGTACAGGGTGGTTCAAACATCATCAAGCTTCGTGGCCGTAGCTCATTCCAGAGCCCAGCTTACAATGCTGTTAAGATGATTGAGGCTGCTATGGGCGGTGAGAAGTTCACCTTGCCAGCAGGTTGCTATGTTAACGACGAGAAACTCGGTTTCAAGAACGTTATGATGGCTATGCCTACAACTATCGACGCTACTGGTGTTCACTACACTGAGCCAACAGGTACTCCAGAGGAGATGGCTTCTCTCCAGGCTTCTTACGAGCACCTCTGCAAAATGCGTGAGGAAATCATCAGTCTTGATATCGTACCAGCCGTTGCTGATTGGAAGAAGGACAACGCAAATTTGTAAGTTAGTTAACGAGTTGACGAGTTATTGGTATACGAAGTTGACAAGTTATCTGATTACGATGTAAAATAAAAAGGCAATCAACGAAATGTTGATTGCCTTTTTTTTATTGTGAAACAAAATTCTTCTTATATTTTAATTAATCTCCATAGCCTGGAGTCTGCTTCAGCTCTGCATTAGTTGACTTCGTTGTTTCATCAATAGGCCACAACAAACGGTCGGCACTTGCTGTTGAATACTTTGTAGCCTTACCGACTAAACGAATATCATGCCAACGCTTTCCTTCAAACAAGAACTCTCGCATACGCTCTTTAAGAATTGCTTCTATTGGGTCCTCATCACCACTAACAAATGGGTTATCGGTATAGAAGTTGGTCAGCGCGGTACTTCCTCCAGTACTTACATCATTTGGATATTGCACCTCTGTATGAGTATTGAAGTAGGTTGCACCGTATGCACGACGACGAACTTGATTGATTTCTGTTGATGGGTCCTGACCTAAGAAAGCCTTAGCCTCAGCAATACCAAGCAAACACTCTGCAAAACGATAGATAGGTTGATCATCATACCATGATGTTGCTGCACTACCAGCTATCAATGTTCCGTGGAACTTATTACAGATATTACCAACGTATGAACCATCTGAAGCCTGATAAACATCCGCCAAAGAAGCCTTCTTACGCTTGTCATTATCATTTGTATAGAGCTTCGTCCACAAACGTTTATCCAGTGGGAAACGCATTACACCACTACCTAAACGCAAGTTTAGATTCGATGACTCACTAAACTGAATTGCCTGACCAGCATCGTTATGCAGACGATAAGCACCTACATTCTGCTTATTCATTACGAGTGAGGTATAAAGACCTCCCCACAAAGAAGTTTCGTTCTCACGATTATGGAGAGCATAGATAATCTCTTTGTTCTCCTTATTATCATAAGCAAAGACGTCTTCAAAATTATCAAGTAGACTTACATCAGCATTGTTCTGCACATCCTGATAAGCTGTAAGCGCAGTCTGATAGTCGGCAGTGCCACCACCCATCTGCTTTCCACTCCACAGATATACCTCACCTTTTAGCATCTTGGTTGCAGCAAGTGACCAATAAGTACGACCGTTGGTGAACTTATAGTTATTGTTATAAGCCGTCTCAGAAGCCAAGATGTCCGCCTTTATCTGTTTCATTACGTCAGTAGCAGCATCTTGCTTACGGGCAACCTTATCCAAATTGATAGTCTTACCCTCCGTATGCTGTAGATAAACAATAACATCACCATAGGTACGGAGCAACTGGAAATACAAGAAGGCACGCATACCATAAGCACCAGCAAGGTAGTTAGTTTTCTCCGCATCTGTCAGATAACTGGCTTCATTCACCTTATCTATCATTAAGTTGATTTGGTTGATACCAGTATAAAGACCTCCATAATTGCCTATCACCGCACTACTTTTCTCAAGAGTGTTATTCCATAGACGGTCATACCCCTGTGGAGCCTCACCACTAAAAGAAGTGCCACTATAGATATTACTTCGCATCTCACCCCAGACGATATACTTGTCGGCATAGCTTCGCATCCAAGAACTCAGTCCCTGATTGAAAGCCTGAACCTGATCAGGATTCTTCCAATAGTTTGCATCGGTAATAGTACTAACTGGCTCGATGTCCATACAGCCTGTCAGCGAAAGACTGAGAGCTGCAGTTGTTATATAGGATAGTAACTTTTTCATCGTAAGTAACATTGCTTAGTTAAAATGTAACGTTTAATCCAAAGATAAGTGTGCGAGGAGTTGGATAACGACCGTAGTCATATCCATCCAAGATTGCTTCAGGAGAAGCACCATCGTATGGGGTGAGATAGAAGAGGTTCTGGCCTGTCACATAAACATTAGCATTCGCCATCTTCATTGCTTTAATCCATGTTCTTGGCAAGTTATAGCTCAATGTAATCTCACGCAATGCCATGTAACCAGCCTTCTCAAAGAACTTAGAGCCTTCACGCCAGATATTCTGCTTATTCAACTGATCTGCATAGCTGAATGCTGGATAGCTTGCACCTGGATTGGTTTCCGTCCACATATCTTGTACATTCTCTATAAGATTAAACTGTCCTTGATACTGTCCCATAGAGCGAGCCTTGAGGTCATTGTAAATCATATGACCTAAAGCATAGTCAAAACGAGCAAATAACGAGAGATTCTTATAGCTTAACGTACTTGTCCAACCACCTGTAACAGTTGGTCTTGAATTACCCAACACCTTACGATCGAGTGAGTTGATAATACCATCTTCATTGATATCCTCCCAGCAAACATCACCAGGTTCAATAGCCTTCCAGCCTGTTGAGTTCTTATAAAGCACTCCGGTCTGTGGGTTTACCTCATCTGCAAGACCTGGACCATACAATTTTGCAATATTATCAATACGCTTGTTAGCATTAGCCTTTACATCATCCCAATTTTTGAAGATATGATCTTGGCTGTAACCATAGAGCTCTCCGAGTGTTCCACCCTCACGATAACCACCAATCCACTTAGTCGGAGTCTTGCCATCAGCGCCAACCTTGCCCGCAGCAACCTCTACTCCTTGAAGTTGATTGAATGGACGGTCGCTCTTAGGAAGCTGAATAATCGTATTCTTTACAGTTGAGAGGTTGAAAGAGAGATCCCAACGGAAGCTGTTCTTCAGGTGAATAGGAGTAGCACGTAACTCCATTTCAAATCCTTGATTACGCAACTTACCCAAGTTTGTTTGGATAGAAGAGAAACCTAAGTAAGAAGGCAGGTTCACACTCTGAAGCAGATTACTCGTATTACGAACGTAGTAGTCGAGAATTAATGACAGACGATTCTTGAAGAAACCGAGGTCAAGACCAGCCTCGAAAGTATGACTCTGCTCCCATTTTAAGGCTGTATTTACAAGCGAACGGTCGTAGAAAGCAGTGTTACCATGATAGTTGGTAAGTTGGTCATAGATTCCGTAGATATAGAAATCACCAATACCGCTCACATTACCATTGCTACCATAACTGATACGTGGCTTAATGTTGCTTACAAAGTTTGACAACTTAAACTCCTTCCAGAAGTTTTCTTCCATCATATTCCAACCCAAAGAGATGCCAGGGAAGAATCCCCAACGATTATCCTTTAACTTAGAGTTACCATCATAACGGAAGGTAAAGCTGAGTAAATACTTCTGTTTATAATCATAATTGAAGCGTCCGAAGAGAGACTCAATGCGATTACCTGACTTCTCTGACTTTGGATTGCTATCCTTGTCAGCACCAGCATTGAGCGTAGGGATATCATCTGTAGGTGAATTCTTGGTAGAAGCATTCATCCAGAAGTAGTTATAATCGTAATACTCTGCGCCCACCATGAAGTCTACATTATGATGCTCAGCAAACGTATCGAAGTAATTTAATATCGTATTAAGCTGTATCTGTGTATCCTTCATCATATAAGCATACGAGCGACGTGTCGTATTGATGTTATTAGGATTGCTCTGTGTATAGTAAGCCTTATTGAAACTTTCATTCTGATTGAGCACATGATAGATGGAACCATTAGCTGACAACTTCAAATGCTTAGGTATCAATGTCAAGTCAAAGCCTATATTGAAAGTCTCTGAACGTGAACCATTCTCCATCGTGAGCTTATCATTCCAATACATATAGTTACCATCTGAGCTACTCCAACCCGGTGCTGGAGAGCCGTCAGCAAGGTAAGGATTCCATGTAGGACGCTGTGAGCGAGTACGATAGAACAAAGAACTCCATGAGCCGAAATAGCTATCTGGCTTCGTAAACCAAGTGTATTGCGCACCAGCACGCACCTTCAACCAAGGCTTTATTTGATAATCACCCTTCACACTACCAGTGAAACGACGGAAAGAAGTATTGCGTACGACACCGTTTTCATTATAGTAACCTAATGAAGCTACAAAAGAACCCATGTTATTAGCACCACTAAAGCTCAAATAATGGTCTTGTGTAAGAGTTTGATTATGGTAGATTGCATCTTCTAAAAGACCTCCATAATCCTTAAAGATAAGCTTTGCACCGTTTGTTGCACCATAGTAAGGGTCGTCCATAACTTCCCAACCTTCTTCTGCAAGCAGTCTCTGGTGCTCAGCATTGGTTGCATCATAATACATCACATCCGTACGTGGTGTGTAATCGGTGTATCCACGACCTGAATAACCATTCTGTGCATCCACATTAGCAGCCCTACCATGTCCTTCCATAGCGTCAGCATAACGCTTGAAACCCATTCGATTATAGTAAAGATAGTTACGGGCATTCATAAACTTATAGTCATCACGTTTGAAGTTTACGCCAACCTTCAATCGATAGTTGATGCTTGAACTACCTGCCTGAGCTCGTTTCGTTGTAACAAGGATTACACCTCCATTTGCTCTCGCACCATAAATAGCTGTTGAAGCTGCATCCTTCAATACTTCGATAGACTCGATATCAGATGGGTTAATCTCTGATAAAGTACGCTCTACTCCGTCAACAATAATCAATGCTGGAGCACTTCCTGTGATAGAAGCACCACCACGCAAGGTGATAGAAGGTGCCGTACCTGGCTGACCAGAGCTATTAACAACCTGAAGACCTGTCACGCTACCCTGCAATGCACTACCTACATTAGAAAAAGCTGCTGCATCCAGCACCTTATTATCCATCTTAGAGATAGCAGTTGTCAACGTAGCACGCTTCTGTTGACCACCATAACCCGTCACAATAAGTTCGTTAAGGGCATGCTGTTCCTCCTTTAACTTTACTTTAATTTCCTGACCATCCCATTTCACTTCCTTAGTGTCCATACCAATGTAGCTGATAACAATAATGCTACCAGGAGAGATATTCGACAGAGTGAAGCGACCGTCTAAATCAGTAGCAGCTCCATTACTTGTACCCTTCACTTGAACAGTAGCACCTACGATAGGTTCACCTTGCTCGTCAAGAATAATACCTGTGCACTTCCCTGATTGCTGTACGCTCTGAACAGGCAGTTTTGAAACTGCAAATCCTTGCGTAGGCATCAAGAAAGATACACCCATGCATAACGTAAAACCAATTGGTTTGATGTGTAAAATCATACGCATCTAACTTTTAATAGTAAAGATTGTTTAGTTCCTCCGCAAAGCAATTGGCAAAGAGAGTCATGCCTAAAGCAGCACGAAAGGATATAAAAATATTAAATTGCTATTCTATTTATGTTCACGATATTAATGGCTTATCACGAAAGGAAATATTATTCCCCCCTACTGCAGAACGCCATTTCCCGATGTTATATATTGTTTAGGTTGATATAGGCAAATGTAGGGACTTTTTTTAATTGCCACAAATTATGATAAGAAATATTTTCTAAATAATCATTAATTTTAATCATGACGAGTATAAACTCCTCTGACTATCAGATAAAAAGAGACTCTTCATCTATCCACATCCATTCAATATAAATAATAACTAAAGCCATAAAGAATTGCTTACCCTTAGTAATATGGTCCTTCTCGACCAATAAATCGTTCGAAGAATTAAGGCTTATTGTAACGCGCTAAGGGTCCGCACCAATGGTGTTAGGCATCCGCACTACATGTGCGGGGCGTCCGCACGTACGTTAGAATAGGTAAGAGAACTTAATCAGGAGTACTCATTTCAAGACTCTTAGACACAAAAAACAGTCTTATTCCTTCTATAGAAAGACGGAATAAGACTGCTATATAAATTTAAAGTAGGGCTAAAGACTTACTTCTGTCTGAATCGCTCAGCCTGACTCTGAATCAAATCTGTATCCTCGAAATAGTTAATCTGCATAGCTGCACGTACCTCATCCATTGTCTGAGCAGCGGTTTCGCGTGCTTCCAATGAGCCCTTCTTGAGGATGTTATAAATCTCTGGTATATCCTGCTCGTACTCATGACGACGCGCACGGATTGGATCTAACATCTTATTCAATACACTATTAAGCAACTTCTTACACTTCATATCACCGATACCACCAGCAGTGTAAGCAGCTTTCAACTCATCAAGATTCTGGAACTCAGGCCAGAACTCAGCAAAGTCCTCATCTGTTGAGAAGGCATCAAGGTAAGTGAATACGGCATTACCCTCAACATGACCAGGGTCAGATACATTCAAGTGAGTTGGGTCTGTGTACATTGTCTTCACCTTCTTCCATACGGTATCAGCATCGTCAGAGAGATAGATGCAGTTACCAAGGCTCTTACTCATCTTCTCTTTACCATCTGTACCCGGCAGACGACGTGCCGTAGCGTTCTCTGGCAACATAATAGCAGGCTCAACAAGTACTGGAGCATAAATCTGATTGAAGCGACGTACGAGTTCACGTGTCAATTCCAACATAGGCTCTTGGTCCTCACCTGCAGGAACAGTAGTAGCTTTGAAAGCTGCAATATCAGCTGCCTGAGAAACGGGATAAGCAAAGAAGCCCATTGGAATATTAGCTTCAAAGTTGCGCATCTTAATCTCAGTCTTCACCGTTGGGTTACGCTGAACACGGCTTACGCTAACGAGATTCATTAAGAAAGTGGTTAGTTCGGCTATTTCAGGAATCTGACTCTGTATGTAGAGTGTACATTTCTCTGGACTCAAACCAGCAGAAAGGTAATCTAAAGCCACCTCAATAATATTCTGACGAATCTTCTCTGGGTTGTCAGCATTATCTGTCAACGCCTGTACGTCTGCCATAAAGACAAACATCTTATCGTAGTCTCCGAGGTTCTGAAGTTCCACACGACGGCGGAGAGAACCAACATAGTGACCCAAATGAAGTTTACCTGTTGGGCGGTCACCTGTTAAAATAATCTTTCCCATGTATATATTTCTGTTTTATTCGTTATGTGTCTCGTTGAGATTACTCATCATGTCCTGGGGTAGCAACAGTATCCACATTTTCTTCTGGGCTTTCCTCAACTTTCTCTTCTTCCTTTTGTTCGGGAACTACTGGGGCTGTTGCCACAGTATCAACAGATGGAGTTTGCTCTACCTGAACAGGAGTTTCATATGGAATCGTATCGTTAGGGATGCTATCCGTCACAGGTGTATCTGGTGAAGAAGAGCCAAAAGTAAAGTATGCACCCACACCACCTGCTAACAGAAGTAAACCAATAACAACACCCCAAAGGATTGCATGGTTATTTTTCTTGTGCGTTTCTGCTTGTACCTGCTGTGTCCGTGGGGTAAAGCCTGTAGGTTGTTCATACTGCTGACCTGCACTCACCAAAGGCAATGTAACCTCCATGACACCTTGACAATGAGGACAAGTACACTCGATTGTCTGTCCTTCTTCAGCCTCAACAATAAACTGTGTTCCACAGTTATCACATGTTATCTGATATTTCATAACTTTACGTTGCTTAGAACTTTATTTGTAGCACCTGCCAAACTCTCAACATAAGTACCTGCCAAAGAACCACAAGTTGAGCGATACTCTTCGTCTTCAGCAAAGTGATTCATTAACAAACTAAAACTCTCAAAGTCGAAAACTTCAAAGCCACCACCATCACGTAACAGTCCTTGTGCTTCAGCGAAATGCTTGTTATTTGGACCAAAGAGGACAGGCATATCCCACACCGCAGCCTCAAGAACATTGTGGATTCCGACTCCAAAGCCACCTCCGACGTACGCTACATCACCATAATGATAAATCGATGACAACAAGCCGAAGCAGTCGATAATCAATACGTCAGCATCA
This sequence comes from uncultured Prevotella sp., assembly GCA_963550695.1. Lineage (GTDB taxonomy): Bacteria > Bacteroidota > Bacteroidia > Bacteroidales > Bacteroidaceae > Prevotella. Next base: position 8,693 of record CAUVDL010000028.1, read on the forward strand.
GTAACATTCTCTTCTGTTGCCTGTGTGTAGCGTACGACCTTCTTATCCTTTATCAGTGAGAGGATAGTCTTTAGATGATCTTCTCCTATGACATGGGGTGCAATGATGAGTTTCCAATCCTTGTGTTCGTTAAAATACTTAAGGAAGATTTCTTCATCAGGCTGCCATGATGATCCTGCCACAATGACTTTCCTTCTATCAGTAGTATCCCCATTAACGAACTTCTCCACCAATGGAAGTTTCTTGCTTGCATTCTTGATTTGCAAAACACGGTCAAAGCGAGTATCACCCACAACAACAGCATCAGATATTCCTATCTTATTCAAGAGTTCCTTGCTCTCCTCATTCTGAACAAAGAAACGGCTAAAACACTTCAAGACACGCCCATAACCTCTGCCATACCACTTAAAGAAGATTTGATCAGGACGGAAGATGCTTGACACACTATAGACTGGTATATCACGATATTGCAGGATATGCAGGTAATTATACCAGAATTCATACTTGATAAAGAATGCCATAACAGGACGAACTGCACGTAGGAATCTGCGCGCATTACCCACCGTGTCTATGGGGAGATAGGTAATGATGTCTGCTCCCTCATAATTCTTCCTCACCTCATAACCGGAAGGAGAAAAGAAAGTAAGCAGAATCTTATATTGCGGATAGTCTTTTCGTATCTGCTCTATCAAAGGGCGACCTTGTTCAAACTCGCCCAATGAAGCAGCATGAAACCAAACGTATTGAGCGTCTGGTTCCACCTTCTCACGTAAAATCCGCACTGCCTCCTGTTCGCCTCGCCACATCTTGCGTAGCTTTTCATTGAAAAGACTACCCACAGCGATGCCGAACTGGATGGCATACATTATTATATTATACATACTCGGCTCTATTAATTTAGCCTTTCAAGGTACTTATCCTAACACCTCGATAGCCTTGTGCATACGCTTCAAGGTTTCCTCTTTACCAAGGAAGGCAGATATATCGAACATTCCAGGACCCTTACCAATACCAACGAGAGTGAGTCGGAATGCGTTCATAATATCACCAAGCTTATAGCCTTTATCCTCTACCCATTTCAAAACGATAGGTTCTTGACCTTCAACACTGAAGTCTTCGATTCCCTCCAAGACATCAGCAAGTTCGCTCATCTGCTGTGCAGAATATTCCTTCCAACGTTTTTTTACGGTCTTCTCATCGTAGCTTGTTGGTGCAATGAAGAAGAAAGAACAGAGTTCCCAAAGTTCTTTCACGAAGCTAACACGGTCTTTCATCATGTGTACAACCTGTGTCACCTGCTCCATAGTAGCCTCAACACCATTGTTAGCTACGATTGGAGCAAAGAGTTGTGCTATCTCATCATCTGACTTACGAAGGATGTATTCGTGGTTAAACCACATACCCTTCTGATAGTCAAACTTAGCTCCACTCTTTGAACACTTCGTGATATCGAATGCTTCTACAAGTTCCTCAAGAGAGAAGAGTTCTTGCTCTGTACCTGGATTCCAGCCCAAAAGTGCCAAGAAATTGACTACTGCCTCTGGGAAATAGCCACTCTCACGATAGCCTGAACTTACTTCACCTGTCTTAGGGTCATGCCACTCTAATGGGAACACTGGGAAACCGAGACGATCACCATCACGCTTACTGAGCTTACCCTTACCCTCTGGTTTCAACAACAAAGGCAGATGGGCAAAGCGTGGCATGCTATCTTCCCAGCCAAAAGCACGATAAAGTAACACGTGCAATGGTGCACTTGGTAACCATTCCTCACCACGAATAACGTGAGAGATTTCCATCAAGTGGTCATCAACGATGTTTGCAAGGTGATAAGTTGGCAATTCGTCTGCACTCTTAAAGAGCACTTTATCATCAAGGATATCACTCTTGATGCAAACATCACCACGAATCATATCATTGACATGAATTTCCTCACCTGGTTCTATCTTGAAACGAACAACATATTGTTGCCCATCTTCTATCAGACTTTCAACTTCCTCCTTCGACATTGTCAAAGAGTTACGCATCTGCAGACGAGTGTGCGCATCATACTGGAAGTTTTCAATCTCCTTACGCTTCGCATCTAACTCCTCTGGCGTATCAAAAGCAATGTATGCCTTACCAGCCTCTAAAAGCTGATTGACATACTTTTTATAAAAATCACGACGCTCACTCTGACGATAAGGGCCATGCTCTCCACCAAAGCTTACACCCTCGTCAAACTTAATACCTAACCAATCAAAAGAGTCGAGAATATACTCCTCTGCTCCAGGAACAAAACGATTAGAGTCTGTGTCTTCAATACGGAAGATTAGTTTGCCGCCATGTTGACGAGCGAAAAGGTAGTTATACAAAGCAGTACGTACGCCACCAATATGCAAAGCTCCTGTTGGACTTGGAGCAAAACGCACTCTCACATTTCTTTCTGCCATTGTCTTAAATATTATATTTTCCTGCAAAATTAATGTTTTTTTTTGACTATCCGCTATATTTTTAGTATTTTCGCAAGTTGTTAGAGGATTAACACAACAAGATACAACATCCTGTTATAACATTTATGAAACAAGATATAAGATGATAAGATTCAAAAACATTAGCAACCCCTATTGGCGGAATATGGCTTCAAGGACTATATTGGTCATTGTTGCTGTGGTTCTGATTGTGCTTTTCTTACCCCGTACAGAAGGTAAACTTTTCCACTATGACGAGGGTAAGCCATGGATGTATGGACAGTTAATTGCGAAGTTCGACTTCCCTATCTTTAAGACAGAAGCAGCCCTAAAGATTGAAAGAGATTCTATCACAAAGCACTTCCAACCTTATTATAACATCAATCAAGCTGTTGAACAGAAGAAGATTGAACAATTTAAGCAGGCTTACAAGGATGGTATTCCTGGCTTATCGAAAGACTATGTCGATGCAATAGCACACCGATTGCACGAAATCTATGAGGCTGGAGTCATTGATCCACAACAATACTCTACACTTGCCAAGGACAGCAACCATTACATCCGTGTCGTAAAAGGCAAACAGGCTGTAAGTGTACCTATCAACAAGACCTACTCAACCCTTGGTGCTTACGAGCAGCTTTTCATGGACCCACTGTTGGGACCAAAGCGTTATGTGCTGCAACAATGCAATCTAAACGAATACATTGAAGCAAACCTTGTCTACGATAAAGATCGTAGTGAGACGGAAATGAACGATATGCTCAGCCTTATTCCACAAGCATCGGGAATGGTACTGGAAGGACAACGCATCATTGATCGTGGCGACATTGTTGATGCCAAGACCTATCTCGTGCTCAATTCCTTTGAACAGGCAATGGAGAAACGTAAGGCTTCCGAGGATGAAATTACGTCTACTTTCATCGGACAAACCATCTACGTACTTATTCTCATCTGTCTGTTCACACTTTACTTAGCACTTTTCCGAAAGGATTACTTCAATAAGCCACGAGCTATCTCATTACTCTATGTGATGATAGTCGTCTATCCTATTCTCACCTCCTTGATGATGGAACATAACATTCTAAGTGTGTATATCCTTCCATTCAGTATGGCTCCGATATTCTTCCGTGTGTTTATGGACTCACGAACAGCCTTTATCGGACACATGACAATGATACTCATCTGTGCAGTGGCAGTTAAATATCAATACGAGTTTATTATTGTACAACTCGTAGCAGGTCTTGTGGCAATTTATTCCCTACGCGAACTTTCAAAAAGAAGTCAAATATTCCTTACGGCTCTCCTTGTTACTATCGGCTCAGCGGCAGTATACTTCTCTCTCCAGCTTATACAGGCTGATGACTTCTCGAAACTCGACCAGAGTATGTATTATCACTTTGCAGTAAACGGCTTCTTCCTTCTCTTCACCTATCCATTGATGTTGGTTATCGAGAAGACTTTCGGCTTCGTGTCTACTGTAACAATGTTTGAGTTGTCAAACACAAACAATGAACTACTACGCCGACTCAGCGAGGTTGCTCCTGGTACCTTCCAGCACTCTATCACAGTTGGTAACCTTGCCACAGAAATAGCCAGCAGAATTGGTGCAAAGAGCCAATTGGTACGTACTGGCGCACTCTATCATGACATTGGTAAGATGCTCAATCCTGCGTTCTTTACCGAGAATCAGGCGGGTATCAACCCACATGACAAGCTGAACGACCTTGAGAGTGCACGTATCATCATTAGCCATGTAACGGAAGGTCTGAAACTTGCAGAAAAGTATAACCTTCCACGCGAGATTAAGGAGTTTATTACTACGCACCATGGGGCTGGACTTGCAAAGTATTTCTATATACATTACAAGAATGAGCATCCTGACGAGGAGGTTAACGAAGACTTGTTTCGCTATCCTGGACCAAACCCTTTCACCCGCGAACAGGCTATTCTTATGATGAGTGATACCGTTGAAGCTGCTTCACGTTCGCTACAAGAATACACAGAAGAAAGCATCAGCGGATTGGTAAACCGCCTTATTGACGGACAAGTCGCTGATGGTAACTTCACCGATTGTCCTATCACATTCCGTGATATCACCGCTGCCAAAACCGTTCTTATCGAACGTCTGAAAGCGATGTATCATACTCGTATTCAGTATCCACAGCTGAAAACATAGAAGGTAGTGAACAACCACAAGGCTGACTCCTCTCTCCTTCCCTTCCAAAAGGAAGATACATAAACACCAAGAAACCTCACTAAGTTACAATAATAGTAATATAGTGGGGTTTCTTTTTCAGGAATTCAGTCATTTGAAATGATAAGGTTTACCTTTTAAGCTTAGCACTTTGTCGTAATGCCACACAGAGAAAAGAAGAACACTGAGGATTATTAAAAGCGATAGAAGACACAGAGGCGCCGTCAGTGTGTAGAGAAAACAGAGTTTATTAACCTATTCTCATTGACACATTGGCACTTAAATCATTAGAATTTTATTTACAAAACGAGTTGCAAAATAGGCAGGAAACAAGGCTAAAAACAAGCACCAATAACACCTTCGTAAATTGTTCGCTATCAAGTATTTATAAAACTGCATTTCAAAAGGTGCCCTATAAGACTTCAAAAGGGCGTTAGTTAGATTTCAAAAGGGCATCTATTGCAAGTCAATTAGGCATCTTTTAGAAGCCAAAAGAGCATATATAGGTTTTGAATCGCATAAAAATTGTTTACAAACACCAGTAATATGAGAATACGTTATTTGTAGAAGACAGATAGACATAGTATCAATTTACATTTTATCTTTTAGTTTTCCCCATTTTCAAGATTATCTAATTAGAAATAATAATACCATGCAAATCTATAAGCCTTTATTCTATTTACAATCTACACATTTAACGGAAGAACCTTATTACTACCCTTTTTGCTTCCTAATCAATGCTGCACATTTTAAGTAAAAGTGAGAAAAAACAAGTAAAAATTTGGAAGTTTAGAACAATATTCATAACTTTGCAACCAAATTCTATAAGTTTTATATACACTTACATATCAAAAATGAAGTATCAGAAGACTGTCCTTGCAGCTGCTTTGCTCGCAATGGCAACAACTACACAAGCTGGAGGTTTGCTTACAAACACCAATCAGAATATCGCATTTAACCGCAACTTTGCGCGTGTAGGTGCAATTGGTATTGATGGTGTTTACTTTAACCCTGCTGGTGTAGCTTTCCTTGACCAAGGTTTTCATCTCTCTCTTAACTTCCAAAACGTATATCAGACACGTGAGCTTACTTCTACTTTCAGCGTGCCTGCATTCGCTAATACTCCTTACGAGTACCCTTTCAAGCTGAATGGTGGTAATGCTACTGATGGCAGTAAGTTCTATCAAGGTAAGGCTTCTGTGCCTATCCTCCCATCTTTCCAAGTGGCATATAATAAAGACAAGTGGAGTTTCCAAGCTGGTTTTGGCTTGACTGGTGGCGGTGGTAAGGCTACTTTCAACGACGGTCTTCCTACATTTGAACGTCCAGTATCGCTCCTCCCTGCACTTATCAACCAGCAGTTGCCTACCTTTGCGGCACTTCTCGGACAGCAGGAGACGCCTGCTACCAGCTATAGCCTTCAAAGCTATATGCGCGGTCAGCAGTATAATTTCGGACTCCAACTCGGTGTTGCTTATAAGATTAACGAGAATCTCTCTGTATTTGGTGGTGCTCGTTTCAATTATATCTATAACAAATACGAAGGTAGTATCACCAATATTTCTGCAAATGTAGGTGGAAACAACCAGAATCTCTACGACTACTTCGATTCAAAGGTTAAGGCTTTGAACGAAAAGGCAAGTGCATTGCAGGCACAGGCTGTCGCTGCACAGACTCAGGCTGCAGCATATCAGGCACAAGCAGATAAAGCTACCGACCCGACAGCAAAGGCTCAGTTGCAGGCTGCAGCAAGCCAATATGCAGCAGGTGCACAGAAGGCAACAGCTGGTGCAAAGCTCGTTCGTGCAGGTGCAGACAAGTTGGACAGTAGTAAAGAAAAGGTAAAAGACCGCAATTTAGAGGTTTCTCAGCGCGGATGGGGTATCACCCCAATCCTTGGTATTGACTACCGCACAGGCAAGTGGAACTTTGCTGCACGCTATGAGTTTACAACAAAGTTCAATATCGAGAACAACACAAAGCGTGATGACACTGATCGTTACAAGAATGGCGTGAACACTCCAAACGATATTCCTGGTATTCTTGCACTAGGTGCACAGTATGAAGTACTGAAGAACCTACGTGTTATGGCAGGATATAACCACTACTTCGATAAGGATGCACGCATGGACAATGACAAGCAGCGCTTCCTTAAACATAACACACAGGAGTTCCTTGCTGGTGTTGAGTGGGATATCAACCCTTCAGTGACAGTCAGCGCAGGTGGCCAGCGTACGCTCTACGGTCTTGGCGATGGTAAATACTTGACCGACCTTAGCTTCGTAACAAGCAGTTATAGCTTCGGTTTTGGTGCAAAGATTAAGGTTGCAAAGAATGCTCACCTTAACGTTGCTTACTTCTTTACCAACTACTCAAACTTCAAGAAGGAGTACACCGATGCTATCGAAGTGGGTAAGGAGAAGGTGACACAGCCAGATGGTTCTGTAACAATGCAGTCTAAGACCCTCGCAACTAAGAACACCGATATCTTTACTCGTACAAATAAGGTACTCGGTGTTGGACTTGATATTGATTTCTAAGCCACAAAAAAACTACCGTTTTCCACAACTAATACCATTAAGAGGCAGTCAGAGTGATTCTGACTGCCTCTACACTTTTATAAATTCATCACTAATTACTTGTCGTTTTCAACTAATATTCATATATTTGCAGCAGAAAGGAATAAGTTTATGGGAACAACAATATCAACACTTGCTTCAAGGATTGCTTGTAAACAGGCATACCAAGAGAAAAAGAAATTAGAAAGCTTGCAAAGGATTGCAAGATACTTATCTGCCGAAGAGAGAGAAGTTCTCTTCAGTGGGAATGGTTTTGTACGTGTACCTAAAGAGGAAGCCGAGAGAATGAAGATTGATGCTTACCTCAACACTTAAATATCTACAAAAATGAGCCTGAGTTATTATCCTTACAGATTTGTGAAGAAAATAGATGAGCCTTGGGATGGACCTCAAGGCTTTTTACTTTATAAACTTTTGTATTCGTTTAAGTCTGATAAAAGTCATCAGACTTATTGGGTGTGGGTAGAGGTTTATTCACAACATTTTTATGCCGTTAAGTTCCATCTAAAAACACATAGAGATAGTGACAAGAAATATAATATCCTGACGGGACTTAACGAACCCAGAGAATGTATACAGACTTGCATGGCTATTATGAAAGAGGTTGCAGGAAAAGACGATAAAGCTTCTTTTGGGTTTATTGGTGCTAACTCTATTGGGGAGTCTGAACTTGAAACTAAAAGATTCCGAGTATACAGTAGGTATATGCAGACCTACTTTAACTCAGAAGAGTTTGAACATCATTATAACCTCATGAAGAGTGCGTATCTGATAATATGTAAACAGCAATTAAAAGATAATCCCAACCTCATCAATGACATCGTTGATGGCTTCAAAGAACTATACCCCTACTTTGATTAACATCTATCTTAAACCTATTAATATATGAGGTAAAAGATGCTTTTCATACCTTATCGCATTTGAAAGATATGCTTTAAAAATCGTCAAACAACGTTTTAGAAAGGACTAACACAATTTACTATCCTACCCTAACAACAAACTCCACTCATTTATTTTCATGAACAAAAGGAATTATTTTCATGAAAAGAAATATTTATTTTCACGATAAAAAATATTTTTCTTCATGAAAATAATTTGGAGAATAAGACTTTAAAAAGGAGATAAGTAACTAAGACTATAGCGGATCAACGTCATAATACACTTGAAGAGCACCATATCTCTTATCCTTCAACATGGCATCTAAGACTCCACGAAGATACTGGCGAACACGAGAATAGTCAATACCATTCTCCAACTTAAGCATAATTTTTCTGATACTTAACGTCTTCACACGAGCTACTGCTGGTTTATCTGGACCAAGTACGCGCTCACCAAAGATTTCACGGAGTCTGCTACCCAACTCTAAACCTGCAGAGTTCACAGTGTTCTCATCCCTATGTTTCAAATAGACATAGACAAGTCGATAAAATGGAGGATAATGAAATTCCAGTCTCTCTGTAAGTAAGTCGGAATAAAACGACTGGTAATCATTACACACTACCTGCTGAATAACCGGCAACTCTGGGCTCTTTGTCTGAAGAATTACCAACCCCTGCCTTCCTTTTCTACCTGCTCGTCCACTCACCTGACTCATCATCATAAATGCTTGCTCGTATGCACGAAAGTCTGGATAATTCAGCATAGAATCTGCATTAAGGATTCCAACGACAGACACCTTATCAAAGTCGAGACCCTTTGAAATCATCTGCGTACCTATCAGAAGATTACTCTTCCCAGTAGAAAAGTCATTAATCAAACGTTCATAGGCATTACGCGTACGGGTTGTATCAAGGTCCATACGAGCAATACGAGCCTCTGGGAAGATATAGCGAATCTCATCTTCAATCTTCTCCGTACCATATCCTCGACCACGGATATCCTCACTTTCACAACAAGGGCATACATCTGGCACCTTCATCGTATAACCACAATAGTGGCAAGAGAGGTAGTTCATATTCTTATGATACGTCAACGAGACGTCACAGTCTGGACACTTTGGAATCCACCCGCACTGTCTACATTCCATCATCGGTGCAAATCCACGTCGATTCTGAAACAATATTGCTTGTTCGCCATGCCCCAATGCCTCACGAACAGCAGAGAGAAGACGTGGAGAGAAGGCCCCAGTCATCATCTTTCTACGATAAAGATCCTTGATATCTACAATTTCTATTTCGGGTAATTGGATATCTTTATAACGGCGTGTCAACTCAACAAGACCATACTTGCCCTGCTTAGCATTGTAATAGCTTTCCATTGAAGGCGTAGCTGTTCCCAAAAGCGTCTTAGCATCAGGATACATCTGTGCCAACACAATCGCTGCTGAACGAGCATGATAACGAGGAGCAGGGTCTTGTTGCTTAAAACTCTGCTCATGTTCTTCATCTATTATGACCAATCCAAGTCGATGAAATGGGAGAAAAATAGCACTTCTTGCACCTAATATTACATCATATGGCGAATCAGACAGCTGCTTATGCCATATCTCTACACGCTCGGCATCACTGTATTTACTATGATAAATTCCCAATCGATTGCCAAAAACAGCCTTCAAACGCTCTGTAATCTGAACCGTTAGAGCAATTTCTGGCAAGAGATACAACACCTGCTTATGCTCACTAAGTGCTTTCTGAATAAGATGAATATATATTTCCGTCTTTCCAGACGAAGTCACTCCATGTAGTAATGTCACTCTATGCCCCATCATCTGTAAGAGAATCTGATTATAAGCCTCAGTCTGTGCTTCGTTCAGAGGTTTTATATTCTCTGGATGCGGCGGGGTTCCACGATTTAATCTACCGACTTCTTTCTCGTATGTAACAAGGATTTTCCTATCTTGCAAGGCACGAATAACACCAACAGAAGCGTGAGTAACATTCATCAACTCTTCCCTTGTCACCTCATACAGCACTGTTTCAGGCGTAATTTCCGCCATTTCATCGACACCAGCCAACTGCAAATAAGCCATAAGAACTTCCACTTGCTTCGCAGCGCGCTTCATTGAATCAATCATAAGTGAAAGCGTTCTTTCATGGCGTAAGTTATCAGCTAATCGTATATAAAGCTCTGTTCGTGGCCGATAACCATACTCCTCTTTCAGTCCCGATGGTAATGCTGCTTTATAAACATCACCAATAGGCGACATGTAGTAATCAGATATCCAATGCCAAAGCTTCAATTGCTGTGGGAGAAGTACAGGAGTGTTATCCAATACATCTATGATATTCTTATAGGTAATCTTTTTCCCTTCTGCTGTAACATTCTCCGATGGATTCGGTATATTTACAGGATAATCTGCAACAACACCAACATAAGTCTTACTTTTACCCAGAGGTACAGACACACGTACGCCTGCCATCACCCGAGACACCAAAGCATCGGGTACACCATACGTAAAATAGCCTTCAAGGGGAAGGGGTAAAATAATATTAGCGTAAGTCATTACAAATTGTTTGTTACCTATCAGCCACTGCAAACTGTACAATAATTCAGACAATGGTTTGAATACAAAGTTACAAAGAAAGATGCAAATATACAATGATAGAAGTCATCAATAACACTATTCTCTCACAGAAGCGGTCTGAACATAAAGTTTTATCACATAAAAGCCCCATTTCATTCTCGATGAAATGGGGTTTTTCAACACTTTCCTTAAATCATTGTTCTTAGAAGAAATAAGCCAAACCCAATTGCCATGAACTATTACGACTACCCTTCTTGTTAAAAACAGACGTTGCTGCATCAGTAGCAGTTTTCCAGGTTGCATGCCCAGTCTTACCACAAGCTATATTATAGTTAGCACTTACCTGCAGATGCTTAAAAGCCGTCACACCAAAACCAAGGTTGATACTAAAGTTACTATTTTTCAATGCATAGGTACTCTTCATATTCCACTGATACTCTTTTTCACCAATATTAAATGCAATCTGAGGACCACCAAAGAAGAAAATGCTTGCCGAACTACCTAATCCAATAGAATATCGAGCATTCACTGGAATCGCTATCTGCTGCTGTTTTACAGTCTGTGTCATTGTAGCATAATCAAGTTTGGCAGCCCGATAATCATAGAGAACAGAGGCATCCATGCCTAAACCTACTACTGGTAAAGTAAATTTCACAGTAGGTCCAAAAAACCAACCAGCCTGATTAGACTTATCAAACACTTCACTATCAAAGTAAAAATCACTCACATTCAATCCTGCCTTTACACCGAACTTTAATGGTTCATCAGCATGGGCAGAAACAGAAAAAAGAAATGATAGGACTAAGAAACCCAATGAAATAATTTTTTTCATGACCCTAATTATTAATGATAAAGAACTAAGTTCACTCCTCATCATGCAAAGCATACATGCTTACACATCTGAGAGAAGACCCGAAAGAATACAACTGTCCGAGTATCTTTATACATTAACCGAATCCGTAAGGATATTATTGTCCGTTTAAAATTAATTAAGTTTAGTTCTATAAAATTCCTTTAAGGAACTTTTATCTCTCCTTCATTAAAGGCAGATTCCATCGTAGAATCTATAGAACCAGCCTTAAGACAATTTGGGTTCGTCCGAAAGATGAAGTAACTAAGCAACCCTATTACATAATACATCACTTGGGAAGCAGAAGACACAGAGCTTAAAGCAATGCATGGTGATGTCTCTATTGGGCTTCAACTTTTAAAAGAAAGCCTCCGTCACCTCCGTAGCTCTCTGTGAGATTTACCCCCAAGCAACAAGAAATATATTGACAAAAAGTTTAAAGAAGACATAAGAATATGACAGAAAAACAGCTTATTTTAGTACCTATGTAAGCTGCTTGCTATCAAGCAGTTGTAAAGTTGTGTTTTAAAAGGTGCTTAGTAAGACTTCTATCGGGCGTTAATAAGACTTCAAAAGGGCATCTTTTGCAAGCTAATTAGGCGTTAATTGCAAGCCGTTTGGTGGTCTTTTAAAAAACGGTATGTGAAAAATTAGAACAAAAGGAGGTTCATGTGATTTGAAGTAATAAGGTTTACATATTACATTTAGAACTTTAAGAAAAATAAAACAGAGCAACTCCAAGTTGCTTGCTACAAACTTAGAGTTGCTCTGTATGCCTTATTATATAATAGTTTTAGACTACTACACCTAATTTCTGAAGAACAAAGAGGAAGATTAATGACGCTCGCGGCGAACCGTTACACGCGCAGGAGAGACTCCTGCACTTCCACTTGAAGATGAACGACGTGAGCGACTAACGCTGCCTGATGATGGACTTGTGCGACGAGAACGTCCTATCTTTCTTGGGGCTTTCTCAGCTTCTTTAGCAGCAGAGATACTGTCAAGGCTATCTCGACGAGCTGGGTCGCCATAGATAGTCTTCTCAAAAGCGACCAATTCACGTTCTATCTTCTTCTGTTCTGCAGCCATTGCAGAATCATTAGGACAGTATTGTGCAAGTGTCTTACCTAACATGTTGGTTGTCTTGTAAATCTTTCCTTTATAAAGATTCATTGTGAAATAATCGTCAACACTCATTGTTGCTGCATTATTCAGATTACTTGTCATGATGGTTTGCTTAGCAAGGAAAGGAGCCAAGTCATCGTAACGCACCCAAAAGAGAGGGTATTTCACTTCGCCATCTCCGAAATCATCTTCACGATACATAATCGGACAAAGTGCTACAACCTTACGATGAAAGGTTGCTGTTCCTTGATCATAATAGGCACTCTCCTTGATATAGTAACCTTTCACCTCACCCGAAGGAATATCACTGTTGTCAAGGCGGATGCCATGATCAGTGCGTTCGTAGAAGATATGATAGTTATCAAGGAACTGTAAAGGCTTAATGCGAGCCGAATCCGTGAATATCTCATTGCCGTCCATACGATAGTTATAAGCTGCAACACCACCACGATTAGGACCATTCATCATCAACTTGAAGATGTATGTAAAGAGATTCATCTGCGATCCTACAGGCTCAGTAGGATAATATAATCCAGCATTAGCATCCTCGGTAAGTTTGAGTTCACGATAGATATCACGTCGCCAAACAACATCCTCCTCCAAAGGAGCAGTTGTTGGGAAGGATATCTGCGCACGTGTAGTAATCGAATTAGCAGGCGACTGTCGCTGTTGTTGATTACGACGTGCTGCAGGCTGCGCACTTACAGAGAGTGCCAAGCAGGCTGTGCAGACTATGAGAAATATCTTTTTCATTATTATTTTGTTTGTTCTTTACTAAAAGAGATGCTGTGATATAGTGTTTTATGGGCAGATATAGTATCAACGCTATCTATCAACTTGTCGACCCATAAACTCGTCTACTCGTCAACTACTATCTCACAATTACCTCCATATTTCTTCCATTAAGCGTTCGAGTGGTACCATCAGGCCCATGAACGACAACATTAGTGATGTAAAATCGCTTGTTACGACTCAATTGTCGGAACTGTTCCTTCTGCTGTGGAGAGAAGGAAGCACCGTTACTTGCAAGCGGGACAGCATTACCCATATTATCAAAGAAGACAACACGGAAGCTGGTTACATTGAAAGGAATATCGAGTAAACCATCATCAATTGCAGCCTGAATACCTGGTGCAGACATAAGGGCAGCCTTAGAGAGAGCTCCACTCTTAAATCTATCAGCACCCATAGCAATATATGGCGATGGATCCGGCAATTTTCTTACTCGGAACTTATAATCTCCAATCTTCCTACCTTTGGCAGAAACGGCTATCGTTACAGGTTGACCTACTGTTGATGGACGTGCTATAAAATGACCACCACCCTTTGATACGAGCGAACCACCTGACATCGTAGCCTGTACGTCACTCTGAGAAGTATTAGGAATACTAATGGTAATTGGATTATCAAAGCCTGCATAGAGAACGTTCATCAGGTCTGCTGCAATAGTGGCCATTCCATCGAAAGGAGGAACCTTCTGCATTCCTTGCGGACTGATGTATTGCTTCGGCTGTGGACCTCCCGTAACCCAATAGTCTTGGGAAAAGTTTCTACGCAATACATTACCCGTTAAATCCTTAATAAGAAGATATCCACTCAAAGTATGTTTGCCTGGTGCACCTGCTTTAACAGTTATCTGGTTGCCCTTAATAAGTTGTCCATTAACAAATACCTGTGGCTGCTGTGTAGAGTCAACAGCACCCATAAACATCTGTGCAGTCATTGTCTCACCTGGATAAAGGCGTGTCTGACTTGGCACAACAAATGCCTGAAGCTTGTTAACACGTATATCTTTCAAGCCGACATTAGCCACCAAGGTATGTAACACTTCGCCTTCTGCATAGCGAACATCACTTTGCAACTTAGAGAGAAGCGTTACCGCTGCCGCAACAGGCATATTTTCGAACATATACTCTTCCCAGTTCTTACCCATTGAATGGTGAGGTACCTCCGTAGAAAGGTTACTTGCAATAATCTTCTTCTGTCGTGGGTCCGTTACAAACTGTAAAATACGTGCTCGATAATTATTGATAGCTTCATAAAGCTTATGCCCCTGTCCATTGGCTGGGTTCAACATAATGTAACTGGCAGCCTCGATATTATCCTTTCCTTCGATGTTCAAGGGGTCACCTTTCTCACCATCAGCCTCACGAACAATGGCTACTTTCAGCGATTGTGCATAGTTATAGAGAGAATCACTCATCTCTCTAACCGTTGATGCCATCATAAACCACTGCTTCACCTTCTGTGGATTCTTGCGCATCATTTGATCGAGTTCGCCAAAGATAGCATCATTTTCCTTGGATGAATTTCCCGTTGTGCGGTTTAAGCTCTCTTCAACAACAGAGAAGCCATTGAGTACCTCGGTGGAGACATTCAATGCCAACATTGCCATGAGGACGATGTACATAAGGTTAATCATCTTCTGGCGAGGGGAAATCTTTCTCTTCTTAATAGCCATTAATTCTATTATTTGTAGTGGGAAGATCGCTGAGAACAGACGCCTTCCCTACCATATTTCATCATTACAAGTTTTCAGGTGCGGACTGCTGAGGAGCAACACCAGGTGCAGCCACACGCATGTTAACAGTCATTGCCTCAATCATTCGAGCATAGATACTATTGAGTTGCTCAATCTGCTGTGCCATCCTGCGAGTCTGGTCATTAATCTGGTCGATTGTACCAATCTGCTGGCTGGCACTCTTTAGTTGCATCTCATAAACCTTAGCAATTCCTGTGAGAGTACGATTAAGGTTCTCCATCTCTTCGCTATCACGTGCCAGACGCTGGCTCTGATCGTTCACCTTGCCTAACATCTCAGTCAGATTCTGCAATGCAGTAACATAGTTTGTTTGTGCCTCAACCATCTCTGGTGTCTGCTGTTGTGCATCAGCGATAGCCTTACTCTGCTGATCGACAACGGCAGCAGCAATATCACTAACTGAAGGCATTGCTTCTTGAACACTTTGTGCTATATTCTCCGCAGCAGCATATTGTGGCTGTTGAGTAGTAGCTGGACGCTCCACAACTTCCTCCTTACGATCAAGATACTCCTCTGTAATATGTGTTAGAAGTTCACGACCATCGTCTGTCTTATCAAACGGACGGTCAAAAGCAGAGAGAAAGAATACAATAACCTCAGTACCCATACCGACGTAAAGCATAATATTAGCTCCTGGCAAATGGGTCAACTTAAACAAAGCTCCAAGAATAACCACTGAAGCACCCCAACTATAACCATAGTTTAGGAACGTTTGTCCAGGAACACTATCCATCCACTTCTGCAGATGGTATATAAGATTGTATTTACTGTACTGTGTCATTTATCTTCTCCTTTTCTTACTGCTTTTTGTATTCTCTTTAGCTGCCTCACTTGATGAACTTGCAAGACTACGAACACAACGGAAACCGATGTAGCTACGTGGTTGGTTCTGATACTCCCAAGTACGCCAAGCACTGCGGATATAACTCTCTGGATCTTTCCAACTACCACCACGAACACTCTTCTTCTTCAAGCGATAAGGGTCTTCTTTGGCTGCTTTATAGTCCAACTGTGGGTTGAGGTCATTCATCGCATCCACACCAGCCTCTGTATAAATGGTACTTGTCCACTCGGCAACATTACCTGCCATATCGTACAACCCATTAGAGTTTGCACCATAGATTCCCACCTTACTTGTAATCAAGTTACCATCTTTCGTGTAGTTTCCACGGTCTGGCTTAAAGTTGGCATAGAAACAACCATTACCACTCTTGACGTTTTGATTATCCCAAGGGAACTCGTCCTGATTCTTTCCGCGAGCGGCATACTCCCACTCAGCCTCAGTTGGGAGGCGATAACGCTGTACATAGCGTGCCTCTTTTCCCAAGCCTTTAAGCAGATACTCCGTACGCCAAGCACAGAAAGCATTAGCCTGTTCCCATGTTACACCTACTACTGGATAGTTGTTATAGGTAGGATTACTGAAATAATTACGGAGATAAATCTCGTTGTCTGAATTGCGGAAATCATTCACCCAACAAGTCGTATCTGGATAGATATTAACGATATAGGTGTTAAGAAAGTCCCAAGGACCTGTCAACGGACGATTGATTGTCTCGTTATGAATAACACCGTTTTCATCGACATAAGCGGTATCCTTTGATATCATCACCACCTCATTAGGGTCAACAGTGATATCAGTATTCAAATTACGCTCTTGTGGATTCAAACGATTGCGACGAAGAGCAGCAGCTGTATAATCATAAATCTCAAAACGATAGTTCAACTGTTTACCATCAAGGCTCTTCTCACCCGTAACAGGATTGGTCACATAAAGGCTCTCAAAAGCACGCTGCTCATCCTCATTAGGCTTACGAGGAAGTCGCTTGTTCCAATCCAAGTGTGGTTTGACAGGATCACCGTTCTTGTCTTCTGTGATCATATAGCTTTCATCACCACCGTATGCAGGGTCAGCCAAACGGGTACGAATAATAGAATCGCGAACCCACTCAACAAACTGTTTATACTCGGAATTGGTCACCTCTGTTTCATCCATCCAGAAACCATCAACAGAGATGTCCTTTACAGGTGTCTTCTTGCCCCATAGGGAGTCCTGCTTTTCCAAACCCATTCTCAACCAGCCACGCTTGACAAGTGTCATGCCGTAAGGGGCTGGCTCGCGGAAGGTACGCCCTCCACCAACGCCAGTGACCTCGCCGCCACGACCTGACGAAGCGGTTGACTTACCAGCGAAACAGCCTGTCAATGTTCCCAAGACGAGTGCACCAAGACAAATGGCAACTATACTTTTCTTCATTTTCATTATATCTTTCTATAGAAATCTTACGCTTTTATGTTTATTCCTGCCTTTCTTTTGCAGGTTTATATCGGTTTGATAGCTGACAAACAGCCCATGACTACCATTCTTGAAAGCCGCCGTACCCGTGTACATCTCATAGCTATAACCCAAATTGATTCCGTGGAAAGTTCCACCAATCATGGCTGTAACAGAGTTTGTTGGACTATAAGATACACCTCCGTAAAGTACTTTTTTCTCGTGTGTATAGACCAGTCGAGCGGTGATATCAGCCCGATAGTTCACACCATCATAACGTGCCAGAACAGAAGTCGGTATAGTAAGAAACGGATTTCGCAATTTAATATTGTATCCACCCGTCAAATAATATGTACGATTTATCTGTAATTCATTGGTTTCACCCAAATCTACTAAGAGAGCATTGAGGTGCTGAACGGATGCACCAACATACCAGTTCTTATGTGTATAATAAAGTCCGACACCTAAATCAAGTCCATGACCATTGACTTCTCCTTGTGTTAAAGCTGGATCACTACCCTCTTCTGGATCTAACTTAGAGCCATCCAACTTTTCAAAAAGCATACCCACCTGAACACCTGCAGAAAGCATTCCGCCACAAAGGTCCTTACGAAAGGCATATTGTCCTGCAACACGCTGATGAACAAAGGCTCCTAACTTATCATTCAGAATAGAAACTCCCACTCCATGATATTGCTTCATGAAATAGATAGGCATGTCTGCTCCAACATAGAAAGTATTCGGATTGTGTTCGTAGCCTGCAAAGTCGAGGGCGTAAGCACCCACAACATTCAGTTTATTATCCTTTCCAACCGTAGCAGGATTGAACGATGGCTCCATCGCCCAATAGTGACTATAAGACGGATCGTACTGTGCCTTGACAGAGTTCCCTATCAGACAAGTGAGTGAAAATATGAGTATTAAACGTTTAAACACGTTTCTATAACGTATGCCTGGTTGAATTATTGCTTTCTTACCTATAAATATTAAAAAGCGCATGGACATATAGAAGGAAAACACCCTGATAAGAAAGAGCAAACACATATCCGTCTTTCTACATCTGACTTGCCGAAAGAAGGAATGTACACATAAGTAGTAATTGTAAACAAATTTCGTATACTGCATTTTTAAAGATGCTCTTTTAGCTTTGAAAAGACGCCCAATTGGCTTGCAAAAGATGCCCTTTTCAGACCTTACTAACGCCCTTTTGAAGTCCAATTAAGCACCTCTTACAAACCAATCTTATAACTTCTTGACTTCATGGCAGTTAAAAAAGAGCAGAAAACAGTAGTTTTTCAACAAGGAGCCAATGATAAAGCCCGTAATTTTGTCATAAATTTTCCAAGCAAGCAATTACGTATTTCCCATCTATACAGAATTAAAATCTAAGATTTTAAAGGCTACATACAACTTATATAAATACTATCAACTGAGCGTATATATGTTTAGTGGGGTCTAATGACTGGTTTGGGTTTAAGACAAAAAAGAGGTTGTATCTCTGTGATACAACCTCTTTTCTATTCTTTAATATTCGTCTTCGTTCCACAAGAAATCATCCTTTGAAGGATAGTCAGGCCAAATATCCTCGATACTATCATAGACATCTCCTTCATCTTCAATTTCTTGAAGATTCTCAAGAACCTCAAGTGGTGCACCTGATCGCATTGCATAGTCAATCAGCTCATCTTTTGTTGCAGGCCATGGAGCATCTTCCAGCTTAGAGGCCAATTCAAGTGTCCAATACATATTCTTATTTTTTTACATGATTCTTAGTGCGTGCAAAAGTAATATTTATTTTCTTATCTGCAAGTATTTTTCCATGTTTTTTCACTTATACCACTATCATTATTCAAATAACGTGACAATGTGAAGAAATAATCTGATAATCTGTTTACAAACTTAAAGATTTCAGGTAAAACTATTGCGAAATGAGATAGTGTTACAATACGACGTTCTGCACGGCGGCAAATCGTACGACAAACATGACTTTGAGATGCTGGAATGATACCCCCTGGCAAAACAAAATGATGCTGCACAGGGAGTTGGGAAGATAGTTCATCAATACTGGTTTCTATTTTCGCGATAAGTTTTTGAGTACTAACAAGCTCTTCGGTCTTTATCTCTGCACGAGCAAGTTCGCCACCAATTACAAAGAGTTCTCCCTGAATTTCAAATAAGAAATCTGTGAGGTTAGCAGCAGATCGTACTCCTTCTTTTGAACTACTTGTTTGTAATAATGAAATAAGTAAACCTATATGCGCATTCAGTTCGTCTAATGTTCCATATGCTTCTACTCGCATATCGTCTTTGGATAAGCGACTGCCATCACATAAGGATGTCGTACCATTATCACCAGTCTTCGTATATATTTTCATAATAGTATTACATTTATAAAGTTTAAGTCTTGTGCGTTCAGAAATTCACCACGTAAGATTGCTTTACCATATTTCTATTAAGAAACAGCACGCCACAATAGTATAAATCAAAGCTAATGCCAGTACGAGTATCAGAAACAAGTTCTGCCCAATAGGCTTTTACCTCTTTATCCCACTTAATGTTTTCTATAACTAAAACACATGTTGAAGAAAGATGATCTAATGCCTTATCTACAAGTAAACGATAATTCTCAATAAGCGAAACACGAACTATACTATACTCACCAGCATTGGAAAAGATTTGAAGTAATTCTTCTTCTGTTGTCTCTTTTGTAACCTTACAATATTGAGCCTTTTGACAACCTGCATTTACGTAATTTTTATAACACGAAGAAACGGGGTAACAATCAATAAACACATGAGGTTGCTGATAATTGGCTAAACGGAAATAAAACTTACACAGCTTGCGAGTTCTCTTATCAATCCCATATACCTGCTCATCAAGCTGCTCATACTTATAATAAGGATAATGCTCATTCACCACATAACGAATAAAACGATATGCCCAAGGTGACTGTACGCCAAACCCTCTGGAATAGCGTGCACGTCTTAGCCAAACTATAAATCGCTTGATGAAATATACCATGATAAGTTGATGTGATTGACAAAGTTAATAGTTTTTTCTTTATTAGAGAAGAAATAGACATAAAACCATTACCTTATCATCATGCAAAACATATAAATTGATTAATAAATGTATTATCTTCTGTCATATAGAACTATACCCTATCTTAATAAACAAAACAAAATTATAAGAGAAAGTGGCTTCAATAAAGAAATAAAGATTATATTTGCAGAAACAAAATAAATATAACTATGAAGAAGAAAGGACTAATACTCATCCTACTGTTAATTACATCTTTCCAATTAACTCACGCAAAAGATGACAACTGTATGAAACACGATTACAGCTGTTTGCTACTGAATAACAATACTATTGGCTGCATTGGTAATGGGCAACGTCTATGCATACACTTTGATACCATTTACAAGGATAAGAAGATAGCAGAACTTTATCATGTTATTGGCAAAAGTCGTGTAAAAGATAACGTATGCAGCTTTACGGGTAATATTCATATCAGCAGATTTAAGCAGCTTGATGCCGAATTCTATCCTATCAAACGCTATAAAATGTTTGCAAAGTATGAATTTAAAGAAGATACTAAACAATATGGGGCAGGGGTATTCTCTGGTCAGTTAGAGTCTGACTTCTTCATATATAAAGACTCTGTCTATATGGATGAAATATATAGTGAAGTGGATGGCTATTATAACAATCAGTATGAAGGAGTGTGGAAATCATATAAAACTAATAACATACAAAAAGCAAACTTTGGTATTGGGCGCATTCCAAATGATAATGGATTAGATATTGGAAGTAGTGAGTTTAGGGTTGATCCTTCCAAACAACATCTTGGATGGGATTCCTATATGAACATAATGAACCCAGATAACAAAACCTATCAGAGAGCTACTGCTGAAGAGCAACGGGAATGGTGGAGAAAAAATAAAGAGAAAGTAGTTACTTGGGAAATAAAAACGCTAAAAGAGAAAAACATTGCTAACATCTATGTCAATCATAAGTATCTCCAATCAGTACAGCTTACAAAGTCACAATTATACACAATTGAACAAAAAGATTACAACTTTGACGGACAACGTGACATCTGTTTCTATCCACAGCAAGAATCTAAACCAATTATCTATCTATGGTCTACTAAGCAAGGTAAATACATAAAAGCAAAGTCTGATAGCATTAATAGCTATCCTATTATTGTTCCAAACTTAAAATTTCTTATCACACAACAAAGTGATGATAACCAAAACTGTTATACATGGAAAATGTATCAATACACCAACAATAAGTTTGTTCTATACTCCAAACTCATAAGAGACTATACAAAAGGGATCTACCTCCTCGAAGAAACATTTGCGCCAAATGGTACCATACTCCGCATAAAACATAACCCTACTTATGAACAACTAAATATAAAATGGCAAAAATACTGCTTCTATGATCATCTTGACGATCTCTACAACAAGAATGGAGGGTATAAGCAATAATATGCCCTCAATACAAAGCAGGACCATTAGCTATGGTCTTATAAGGGATATAAATCTTATTTGCCGTTTAGCCCTATTTACCTAATAAACTCTATTGGGTCAATTAACTAACTAATAGGTCAAATTTGCCCTATTAGCCTAATTTGCCCTATTAAACCTATTAGCCCAATACAATATCTTCCCCTATCAACACATCATCAACACCCAACAGCTAATATTCAACACCTTCACCCAACACCTAACAACAAAAAAAGAGCCTCGAAGATTTCTCTTCAAGGCTCTCGTAAAAGAAGGCGGCCACCTACTCTCCCGCAT
>CAUVDL010000029.1:0-30968 GCA_963550695.1 uncultured Prevotella sp.
CAAAGGAATACTCTCTATCCATTTATCTGATATAAGAAGAATGATAAATTCGTGCGATATCATCGCCAATCCGAACATAGCAGGAAAGACTAAGAATGCCGTAAAACGAAGCATCTTACGGAACACATTCACCTGCCTTTCTGGGTCTTTATTCACCTCAACAAGCACTGGTTGCGCTACCTGCGACACCGTCCCAGACACAAAGGTGCTTGCCATTGTATCCCACTTGAAGGCTTGAGAGAAGTTTCCCACTACCTTTGCAGAATACAAACGACCGAAGATAAAGGTTAGAATATTCTGACTAATCGTATTGACAATCGTTGTCACAAGAATCTTATAACTAAAGGAAAACATCTTCTTTACAGGGGTAAAGTCGATGCGAAAAGAGGGTCGCCAAGGAATGATGAAGAAACGCCACAGACTCGTAAGACTGATATAAAGCACTTGCTGCCAAGCCAAACTCCAATAAGCATAACCCTTTAATGCTAAGATAATTCCTACCACACCCGAAATAAAAAGGCAGGTGATACGCAGCAGAGCAGTCTCTTTAACCATCATATTTTTGAAAAGATAAGCTGCAGGAGCCGTACCTAATGAGGAGAAAAGCAATGATGCAAAGACGAAACGGGATAGACTGATAAGCTCTGGATGATGAAAGAAAGCTGCAATCAAAGGAGCTGAAAAGAAGAGGGTTGTATATGAAATCCAACCCGTTATAGCACTAAACCAAAAGACAGAGTTATAATCATTATCCGTTGGACGCTCCATATTGGCAAGTGCTGCAGTAAAACCACTTTCCTGCAATGCCCCTGCAATCGCTGTAAAAACAGCTAACATTCCCACCAATCCATAGTCGGCTGGTGTGAGCAGACGTGCCAGAAATATTCCAATGACAATATTCAACAGCTGCATTGTACCATTGTTCAATGCACCCCAAAAGAGTCCTTTAGCTGTTTTCTCCTTGAGTGTTTCTTTTTCCATTAGCTTTTGTATCTCTATGATACGCTGTTTCTTATATCCTTCTCAAAGTATATTCTATCTTAAAAAGAGGTCAGTTGCCTTCTGACAAATAAGGTTCCCTTCATGAAAGTACTTGTTATCGCAGATGCAGAAAAGGAAAATATTATTTCTTCCTTCCCACACTATTAGGCATAACCTATCTAACATGCAAATGTAACGATTTTCTTTGGAAAAGCCAAATCCCACATACTTTGCGATAGTAAAGAACCTATCCGATAGCTATTTTTCCCTCTCTTGCTCTTTAAGGAAGTCTTCAATAGCAGCTTTACTTTTCAATTTGTCTGTATCAACATCATGGAGTTCACTGAAATAGACTTCATGATAGAATGGACCACAGTGTTCCATAATCTGTATTTTATCCATCTGTGTTGCGAATAGTGCTTCAATAATTGTTACCCGATACTTATCGTCTTCAAACGTTATCTTAGTTGAATCATTTTTTAAGTTCCCCAACCAACCAAAGAGTAGTTGCACTATAATAATGAAAGGAATGCTCACCCATAACATGGTATACAAACAACCTATAGCGGCATTACCATCTTCCTTCCACCTCCGCTTGATATAGCGGATAAAGAAGAAAAGCAATATCCAAGGTAAAGTGTAGACAACTATAATATCCACATCACTCCTTAACTTCCAAGGTGATACGCAATTGAGAACCAACCACACTACCTCAAGCCACAACAAGCAACTGAGTAGTTTTCTGACCATCCAATAAATCTTATGCTTTCCACTCAACATTTCCTATATAAGAGTAATCTCCTTTTATGTTTTATACAATCAGTAACAACCTCATTTACCATTTATAATTGGCAAGTAATTACTCCGCACATGTGGTGCGGAGGGCAAACACCATTGGTGCGAAGCATAAACACCACTCGTGCGGAAGGCAAGTACCAACACTAACAGCAATCAAGTAAGCACCAAATTACCTCCGCAAATATAAGTAAATTAGCTCGAATCATGAAATCAAAACATAAGTTTTTATAGAGACAGAAGGCGAAGTCATAATCTTTTATTATCTTTGCAACAAGTATATTAACGGAAAATGATTGAAACTTTCAATACAGGAGAGACACAAGAAAGTCTCCGACAGGAATATAACCCAGACGGTTCTGTGCTAAGAAAAGCACAGTTGAGACTGCTTGATATGGCTATCTACCTGCAGGAGACTGCTAAAAAGATAGGCATTCCCTGCCGTCTTGATGGCGGTAATGTATTAGGAGCTGTACGTCATGGGGGCTTTATTCCTTGGGATGATGACATAGATATGGTAGTTAGCCATAAGGATTTCAAACGCTTATGCGACTATCTGAAAGCACATCCTCACCCACAATATGTGTTACAAGACAATGATACCGACCCTGGCTTCTATAAAGAGTGGGCATGTTTACGCGATTTGAAAAGTGAAAACCGTAGCCACGAAAGCCAAGGCAGTATTGACCGAAGAATACACGAAGCACAGAAATACAGAGGTCTACATGTAGACATCTTTCCATACGAGGGTAATATGATTCCTTGGTTACAACGCTTTGCTGCAAAACTATCGGTGAATGTGAATGCAAAATTAGCAGGTCAGCACCCCCATTTAGCACAGACGAGCTATAACCTTTTGCACAATATCGTCTTTCCTACATTCCGCTTTTTCGGCAAAATCTTTGGAAAACCAGACCTCTGGATGCACTCATACGGTGCTTGGTTCTATGAACAGCATCCACGTCGCTGTATGATACCACACAAAGATATCGTTTTTGAGGGATATACTTTTGAAGGTCCTGCAGACGTTGATGAGTTCTGTCGCATCGCCTACGGGAACTATATGAACCTACCTCCAAGGGATAAGCGTGACAGACATAAGGTAGATGTCGTCTTTAAGTAGTAAGAGGAATCCCTTCAACCCCTTTAATCCCAAATTAAAATTATGAACATAGCAGTAATCTTTGCAGGCGGATCAGGACTAAGAATGCACACAAAGTCGCGTCCTAAACAGTTTCTTGACCTTAATGGGAAACCTATTATCATCTATACCTTGGAGTTGTTCGACAATCATCCGAACATAGATGCTATCGTTGTAGCGTGCATTGAGAGTTGGATTCCATTCCTTGAAAAGCAACTTCGCAAGTTTGAAATTAACAAAGTAGTAAAGATTGTGCCGGGAGGAAAGTCAGGACAGGAGTCTATCTACAAAGGACTATGTGCTGCAGAGGAATATGCTCAAAGTCAGAATATTAACAATGAGAACACAACTGTCCTCATCCATGATGGTGTTCGACCGCTTATCACAGAGGAGACGATTACGGATAACATCAAGAAAGTAGAAGAGGTGGGAAGTTGTATCACCTGTATTCCTGCAACAGAAACACTTATTGTGAAGCAAGCAGATGGTTCATTAGAGATTCCATCACGTGCAGACTCACTCATTGCTCGTGCTCCACAAAGTTTCCGCTTATCGGATATTATCAGTGCACATAGACGCTCCTTAGAGGAAGAAAAGTCCGATTTCATCGACTCTTGTACGATGATGAGCCATTATGGTTATAAACTTGGAACCATCATAGGACCAATGGAAAACATTAAGATTACAACCCCTACGGACTTCTTTGTATTACGTGCCATGGTGAAGGTACACGAAGATCAGCAAATATTTGGTTTATAAGTCTCGTTCTTTCAACCAATAGGATGAAGCCTTCCTATTACAGAAAAGAAAATAATTAAAGGACCGTCGTTTATATAACTTTGAGATGATGAGCAGTAAGATACTAAAAGAAGATATCAAGAACTTTGTAGAAAAGTTTGCATTAGCAGAAGAACTGAGAAACAAGACCATTGCCGTAACAGGTGCAACGGGTCTATTAGGCTCCTGTATGGTGCGTTGCCTTTTGGCTTTATCAACAGAGAAAGGGATCAATCTGCACGTCATTGCAGTTGTAAGAAACACCGAAAAGGCAACAGAGATGTTTGGCAAAGAAGGCGAAGCTTTAAGCTATTATGCTTATGACTTTTCCTCAATGGCACCTTTCATACCTTCAAAAAACATCGATTACATCGTTCATTTTGCTGCTCCGACAGCCTCAAAGGGTTTTATCGAGAGGCCCGTTGAAACGATGAATACGATATATTTTGGTATGCAGAACATCCTTACCTATGCACAGGAGGCAAAAGTAGAATCACTTGTTTTTGCTTCAACGATGGAGGTTTATGGCTCTGTTACTGACGACACGGAGTCGCTTACCGAGCAAAAGCAAGGATATCTTGACCCAATGGCTACACGAAGCTGTTATCCTTTGGCAAAGAGAGCGGCTGAGGGTTTGTGCCATAATTATGCTGTCGAATATGGAGTACCTGTAAAGGTAGCACGACTGGCACAGACATTCGGTGCAGGAGTCGGTAAAAACGACAATCGTGTTTTTGCCCAGTTTGCACGAAGTGTCATCAACAACAACGACATTATTCTACATACCAAGGGTGAGGGCTGTCACAGCTATTGCTACACAATAGATGCGGTCAGTGCGATGCTCTATCTATTGTTACGTGGAGAGAATGGTGAGGCATATAATGTAGCCAATAGCAATACCTATATTTCTATCCGTAACATGGCAGAATTCGTAGCAGAAAACTTCAATCCTAAGCACGTAAAAGTTGTCATACAGCTACAAGAAGGAATGGGTTATCCACCAACAACAAAGTTACGACTTGACACAAAGCGTATCAACCAGTTAGGTTGGAAGGCTGAATATGGATTAAAAGAAATGTTCAGTCGTTTAATTGACGCTATGAAGGAAACAGAAAACTAAGCTTCTTATATCAAGATAAAACTATCTCAATACGCTTATAACATTAAGTTTAAGGTTGGAACACATAACCATCAAGCCTCAACCCAACCACTTAGAAGAAGGTTATTTACCTCCGTTTACACTTCTTTGAGCTAATCAGGAGGGGAATTATTTTCATGAAAAAAAATATTTCTTTTCATGAAGAAAAATATTTATGTTCGTGAAAATAATTCTTTTCTTTCATGAAAAGAATTACTTGACAATATCAAAAGCAACCTTAAAGAGCAACATCTTCCACCCTTAAAAACAAAAGAAATAAGTATTATTGTTGGTTAACATTCGTCATTATCATACATTATCATTATCTTTACATCCAAAACTAAATTCTTAGAATATGGAATATGAATTTCTATCCTTTTTTGTTCTCGTTTTATTTGCGGTATCTCTATGGGGCTTCTTTTATCTTATATCCAAGCTTAACAACATAAGTAATACGCTAAACAACGTTAGTTTTGAGATTTCCACACTGAAACTTATCATTGAAAAGATGCAGCATGAAAATCAGAAACCAACTGAATTAGCAACAGAAATAAAGCCAAAAGAGAATGTTGAGCAACCTCAGGAGAAGATTACAGAAACTCCGAAGGAAGTTCAGTCCGAAACTGTTACTCCTAACCCTAACTGGTGGCAACAGCCAATAAAGAACGAAATGCCAACAACCGAAAAGGCTGAAGAAACAGAGACTACGGTTGAAAACGAACTACCTGAGCTACAAGAAACACCAGAAACTATAGAAATTCCTATTGTACACAATGAGGATATCAGACCTTCTACCATTGAAATTCCTATTGAGGAAACGGAAGATAAGGCTCCTGAAGTTGAGGAAGAGACTCCTGACATCATTGAAGAACCAGTAGAAGAAGAGCAGGAAGAGCCTGCAATGGCTATGGAGGAAGAGGAGGAAATAGAAGAATATGCCACTTCTGAGACCAACTTTGAGAAATATATCGGTGAGAATCTCTTTGGCAAGATTGGTATTCTCATCTTTATTATTGGTATCGGTTTCTTCGTAAAATATGCTATTGACCAGAACTGGATCAATGAGACAGCACGTACGTTGATGGGCTATGCGGTCGGCGCAGGTATGTTAGTACTGGCAGAACGACTGCACAAACGCTACCATACTTTCAGTTCGCTGTTAGCAGGTGGTGCCTTTGGTATCTACTATTTGATTACAGCCATCGCCTTCCATTACTATGACTTGTTCTCTCACACGATGGCATTCGTTATCCTATGCGCCACAACTATCTTCATGTCGGCAGTCTCCGTCCTATACGATAGGAAGGAACTGGCAGTCACAGCACTCGTTGGCGGCTTTATTGCACCTTTCATTATTAGCACAGATTCAAGTAGTATCATTAGCCTACAGATTTATATCAGTATTCTGAACATTGGTATGTTCTGCCTTGCAATGTATAAGAAATGGGCGATACTACCTATGATTTCCTTCGGTTTCACCTATATAATATTATGGGGAACAACTGCATTAGGATCATTCTCTGATAGTGAAGCTGTTACTACCTATCCTACCCTATTTGCTTTTGCAACACTATTCTACGTCATCTTCCTATTGCCTGTTGTCTTTATTCTGCGCACACAGTATAGTGAAAACACCAGACTTGGACTATTGGGTATCATCACAGCTAATAGCTTCATGTATCTAATTTATGGCAATTCTCTCTTACAATATTTCGAGGCATCATCTGACACGACAGCTTACTTAGCTTTCTTCATTGCTGGTGTCAATCTGGCAATACACCTTTATTTGCGATTCCGCGTCGAAGGACAGGACACATTGCGCAACCTTATGTTGGGACTTGCCGTCACATTCGCCTCTATGGGTATTCCAATTCTGTTCAGCACAGCCAATATTCCTATGGTATGGGCAGCTGAGGCTGTACTTCTTTTGTGGCTCTTCACAAAGGAGAAAAACAGAATCTACGAATGGGCTTCTGCAATATTATTGTTCCTAACGATGGGAGCATTGGCATACTACAGAACAAGTGGCGCATTCATCCATGATATAGGAGACAGTTTATTCTTCAATGGTGCCTTCTTTGTTACAACGTTTGTTAGTATAGCCTACTTCGTTGTAGCTGTCATTATGCAATTTAATAAGGAACTATTCAGTGATACGAAGCGTCTAATCGCTTACACTCCATGCAATGCTATTGCCTATGCTTTGGGTTTCTGCATTCTGTTCCTTGCTTTCAGAGACAACTTCCACTTCCATCTTGAGCAACCAATATCAGAGTATGCCTCTCTACTTACAGCAAACATAATGCTCTTAGGAGGAGCACTTATCCTGCGCAAACGCTTCGAAATAAGTGAAAACAAGTTAGCATACGAGATTAGCCTCTATCTTGCTGGAATCCTATTTGCTATGACTGTATGGAATGACACTGCTCCAACCGGACTCTTACTAAGGTGGTTAATGGCACTTGTAACAATCGCTTATATGGCATATTGTATACGTGGTCAACTCCTTGTAACCTCTAACCCGCGAAGCTTACATACAGAATACGCTATCGTATCAACACTGATGTGGCTCACATTGACACGTCTATTGCTGATTACCTTCAATGAAGTAAACTTCAGTACCGCCTTCTCTCTATCGTTAGGTATTGCAGCCTTCATCTTGATGTGTATCGGAATGCGTTACCACAGTAAGGAGATTCGTATTGTGAGCTTAGCAGAATTCGGTATTATCATTGGTAAACTCATTCTCAATGACGTATGGGCTATGTCTGCTCTCGGTAAGATTATTGTCTTCATCAGCCTTGGAGCCATTCTCCTTATCCTCTCATTCCTCTATCAAAAGCTTAAAGATGCACTCTTCAATGAGGAAAAACAAGAACAGGAGTAAGCCTCAGCATCAGACATTAACATAACAACTATCGCCCTCATCTGTCCAAACTTCATTTTTATCCTGGACTGATGAGGGCGATTGTATTGATATAATATTTGTGTTTCTTACCTATTATATTAGGAGAGATGCGGTTCTTAATAATTCAATCCAAACATCCAAAGAGGTATGATATTACTTGTACCAATCTCGATATCATCTTTTACTACATAACCCTTTTTAGCTTCAACTATCTGTTTTTGCCCCTTACCCTTTCCTCCAACTTCAAAGGTTACACCATTAATTTCAAAGTCTGAGATACGAGAAACAATAATATCATTATGTACTCTCAACTGATTATAGAAGAAAGTTTCTCTTATATTCCCAATATTAGCTTCACTACCAGCTAAGATATAAGCTAAATTAGGATTATCGAGATAAACCTTATCGACCTTACCTAATCCTCTTATACCACCAGTAGCATCTCGTAGTTGACTAATAATCCCAGCCTTTTCCATATATAAGAAGTAATCAGGAAGCACATTCCTACTCACTCCCACCATTGTTGCCAAAGAATCCATAACAGGCTTAAAAGGTACACTACGTGAAATTATAGCAAGTAACTTCTTTAGCTTACGACTTGTTGAAAGCGTCATATTTGCAAACTGTGGAATATCAACCTCCATTGTAAGATTAACACTTTGGTTTAATAGCATTATAAACTCGACGTCATCTCCAAATGGATAATACCCATGACGCAAATATTCTTTAAACAAAGGTAATGGACGCTCCAGACCTTTTGAAAGTTCTACGCGATGATGAAGAATATCTTCTAAGCTATAAGTTGGGACAACAATGCCCTTAAACATCTCCAGATACTCTCTGAAAGAAAGCCCCTGCAAATGATAAACTGGGGCACGACGGCTAAGGTCGGCCTCTCCTTGTATTATATCAAGAACCGACGAACCTGTAAAAGCAACTTTCAAATCAACATGGGTATCATATATTTGCTTTAGTTCTTGTGCCCAACCTGAGTACTTATGAATTTCATCAATAAAGAGATATTCTCCTCCTTCTCTACTGAACTCATCAGCTAAATCAATAAGTGTATGAGATGAGAAATAGACATAATCAGCTGATACATAAAGCATATTCTGCTCAGACTGATGCTTCTTTATATATTGTAGAAACATCGTTGTCTTACCGACACCACGTGGACCAACCAGTCCTAACATCTGTCTTCCCCAGTCTATACGATTATATAAATAACGATGAAAAGTGGTAGAGGTGTGCTCTATCCTTTCCTTCATAAATTGTATTAAACTAATATCCATAACTCTTCTTTTTGCTACAAAGATACAAAAAACACACTAACCATAGAGTAAAAGTACTAATAAATTGCACTGTCGGCAGTGCAATTAATGTTAAAAACTGCACTGTTCACAGTGCATTATATCTTAAATCCTGCACTATCCGCAGTGCAATTTCGATTATACATACTATTAAGAAATGCTTATAAACAGGACTATATAGTAAAGCTTTTCCACATATTAGTTAACTATTAACCTCTTATTATCTTTATTATAATAGCCTTTAAACACCATTCTTCCCATCTTCAACCCATGTGCAACTACTCCGCACACGTCGTGTTGATGGTTCGCACCAATGGTGTTGGGGCTCCGCACCATTGGTGCGGAGTACTAAACACATTACAAAAGCTTACTGAAATAGATTCAACTTATTGATAGTAACAAGCTATATTACCAAAACAAACTTAGAGAAATGGAGTTATAGAAGTTTCACACACAAAAGGATACTATTTCAGCAACAGATAGTAATAACCCACAAAGTAGTGCTTTTACAAGTTTAAAGACTCAAAAAAATACTGGTAGCGCATGTTAAAAGAATGAAAAAATCAAGTCACAAACGTAGTTCTTCATCAAAAAAAACGACTAATAGAATAACATTAGTCTTTTTTATTTACCTTTGTAATAAGATAATATCAAAGAAAAAGTGACTTCTTAACATCATCTTTCAAGATGAAAAGGAGTAAAATTAGATGGCAAAAAAGTATATATTTAACACATAAAATAATAAGCACATGAAAGCAAAATTCCTACTTTTTGCAGCCTCATTCATAGCTACAACAGCTATGGCGCAGGGACTGAAGTCGGGCGTAGACCGCAACAACATGGACTTCAACGTGAAGCCCGGTGAGAACTTCTATGAGTATGCTGCAGGCAATTGGTTGAAGAACAATCCACTTGACAAGGAGCATCCAATGAACGGTGCCTTTGTTGATTTGGAAGAATTAAACAAAAAACGCATCCGTGAAATGGTTGAGGATTATGCTAAGAAGCCACAGACAAAGGGCACTGTAGCACAGAAGATTGCTTCTATCTACAACCTTTATATGGATAGTGTACGCCGTAATCGTGAGGGATATGCCCCTATTAAGCCTGTGTTGGCTAAGATTCGTGCAGCGAAGAATCGTAAGGATCTCATCAAACTGATGTATGACCTCGACGTGAAGGGCTATGGCACCTTCCCTGTTGGCTTTGGTATGACAGTAGATGCAATGAACTCTGACCGTTATATCATTGGTATCTCACAAGGTGGTCTTGGCCTTGATCCTGAATATTACACAAAGCCTAACGACCAACAGAAGGCAGTTATAGCAGCATATAAGAGCCTGAACAACGATCTGTTCAAGATGGTTGGCAACGATGCTGCAACTGCAAAGAAGAAGATGGAGGCTGCTTTCTCGATTGAGAACCAGATAGCGAAGGTTAGTTATGACCAAGTAAAGTCACGCGACCCACAAGCTAACTATCACCCAATGACTTGGGAACAACTCTTAAAAAACTATCCTGGTATCGATTGGAACTACCTTTTGAAGGCTTCTGGCTATCCAAATAACGGCGGAAAGGTTGATGTTGGACAGCCTGAGCCCGTACATGAAGTAGAGAAGATACTTGCAACGGCTCCGTTAGACGCATTGAAAGCCTACATGGAACTTGCTGTTATTTCAAGTGCATCAGGTATGTTGTCAGATAACTTCTCAGATCGTAGTTTTGAATATACTAAGGTAGCATACGGTGTTCAGGAGCAACAACCACGTTGGAAGCGTGCTTTGTCTTTCGTACAGGGCATTATGGGTGAGGCTGTTGGTAAACTCTACGTACAGAAATACTTCCCAGAAAGCAGTAAGCAACGTATGATTACGTTGGTAAAAAATCTTCAAGATGCTTTTGCACAGCGTATCGAGGAGAACACATGGATGACTGCTACAACAAAGAAAAAAGCCTTAGAGAAGTTGCAGGCATTTGATATCAAGATTGGTTATCCTGACAAATGGCAGAATATGGACAGTGTCTTCGTTATTGATGATAACAAGTCATTGATTGATAATGTGAAGGCTGTACAGGAAGCAGCAATGAAGTATCGTATTGCTAAACGCTGGGGTAAGCCTGTCGATAAGAAGGAATGGCACATGACACCACAGACGGTTAATGCTTACTATGACCCAACAACAAACAGTATTAACTTCCCTGCTGCTATTCTCCAACCTCCATTCTTCGACCCAACAGTTGACGATGCAGCTAATTATGGTGCTATCGGTGCCGTTATTGGTCATGAGATGAGCCACGGCTTTGATGACCAAGGTTGCCAATTTGATAAAGATGGTAACATGAAGAACTGGTGGACAGAAGAGGATAAGAAGAACTATGACGCTCGTACAAAGGTTCTTGTAGACTGGTTCAATAAGCAGGAAGTAATCCCTGGTCTGTATGTAAACGGTGAGAAGACACTCGGTGAGAACATCGGTGATAACGGAGGTTTGAACATTGCCTTCCGTGCACTTGAAAACAGTATGAAGGCAAAGCCACTCAGCGATATGGACGGATTCACACCTGCACAGCGTTTCTTCCTTGCATGGGGACGTGTATGGGCAAGCAATGTAGCTCCTCAGTTCGTTGCTTACATTGTCAACTCTGACGTTCACTCACCAAGTATCAGTCGTGTGAACGCAGCCTTGCCAATGATTGACAACTGGTATAAGGCATTCGACATCAAAGAGGGTGACAAACTCTTTGTACCACAACAGGGCCGTGCACATATTTGGTAAACAACAAGAACCTCATAAGAAGTAACGTTAGATATAAACTATAAGTGTAATTACAATCTTTCATTTATAGGATAATCAACATCTTCAAAGATCAAAATAAGGGAGTATATCCATTCAACTTGGACATACTCCCTTTCTTATATTACAATAACGTCTCCCACAAAGAGGCTATCACAAATAGGAACCAGAGATTTGTAAAATAAAAAACATGTATCTTTTACACCATTATAGCTGACTAAAACATATGAAAATAACTCCCAACTTTTAGCCTTCTTCAAATAAGAGATACCCCAAAATAAAACATTTAACAAAAAAGAACACCATATACAATAATGAAAGAAAAGTAAAGAAACTTGATGCTAATATCTATGTATGATAAAAAATAAACAAATAATGGAAAACTTTGAAAATCAGATATCAGTCATAAATATACACTTCAGATGTTGAGGAAAAGATATTTTGTAATAAATTAACAAGTAAACAGAAATAAACTATATAATCATTAAAAAATATATTCTTGATAAGAATTACGATTATTTATCTATTAATTCAATAAAATATTGTATATTTGCACCCGATAATAAAATTAACGTTCCCCTAATAGAGTAAAGAAAATTGAACAATGGGGCAGAAGATAAGGTTTACCAAAATGCATGGTGCTGGTAATGACTACATTTATGTTGACACATTGAAGTACGATATACCTCACCCAAACACTACATCTATCGCTTGGAGTAATCGTCACACGGGTATTGGAAGTGATGGTTTAGTATTGATTGGGAAGCCTACTGTAAAGGATGCTGATTACCAAATGCGCATCTTCAATGCTGATGGCTCTGAAGCAATGATGTGTGGCAACGCCAGCAGATGTATTGGGAAATATCTCTTTGAGAAAGGGCTTACTGAAAAAACAGAGCTTAAACTTGAGACTCTGTCGGGGATTAAAGTACTACAACTACATATCTGTGCTGACACAAAACATGTAGATTCAGTTACAGTTGATATGCTTGAGCCTAAGTTTGATATAAAAGAACAATACCAGGGGACCTCTCCTAACCTCGTTCCTTACCATCTTCCCTTAGAAGAAAGCAACGATGTACAACCCACTTTCGTAAGCATGGGTAATCCACACTTCGTAATCTTCCTTGATCAAAACAAGATTGATGACACGAGGCAACTTATCACTGACGCTAACTTAACAGCAATCGGCAAAGTATTAGAACATGATTCAACTTTTCCTGAACGCTGTAACATTGAGTTCGCATGCTTAACAGGTGCTAATCATCTACGTACTCGTGTATGGGAACGCGGCAGCGGAATCACAATGGCATGCGGAACAGGTGCTTGTGCCACAGCTACTGCGGCTATAAAGAACAACATTGCCGACCGCTCTAAACCCGTTGAGATAGAAATGGATGGTGGTACTCTCTCTATTGAATGGAAGGAAGATAACCACATTTACATGACAGGTCCAGCAGCCTTTGCCTTCGAAGGTGAGGCGGAACTCCCATAAGGAAGAGAACAGGAAAGAGAATGTCAATAAGAAATAAGTGAGATATCTTTTATAGAAATATCCAAACAGAACGTCCACAAAATGGCAAATATTAACGAAGAGTTTCTTAAATTACAAAAGAATTACCTCTTTGCTGACATTGCAAAGAAAGTAAACGCTTATAAAACTGCTCACCCTGATAAGAAAGTTATCAGTCTGGGCATCGGAGATGTCACACAACCTTTAGCACCCGTAGTGATTGAGGCAATGCACAAGGCGGTCGACGACATGGCAACTAAGGAACACTTCCATGGCTATGGACCAGAGCAAGGCTACTTGTGGCTCCGTGAAGCCATTGTCAAAAATGATTACGAAGCACGTGGCATAAGCCTTGATCCTTGCGAAGTGTTTGTCAACGACGGTGCAAAGAGCGACACTGGAAACATTGGCGACCTATTAAGTCAAGACAACACAATGGCTGTGACCGATCCTATCTACCCTGTCTACATTGATTCTAACGTCATGGGTGGTCGCGCAGGAATATTCGAGAATGGCCGTTGGAGCAACGTCACATACATGTCCTGCGGTGAGGAAAATAAGTTTGTACCACAGATTCCCGACCATCGTGTCGACATGGTTTATCTCTGCTATCCAAATAATCCAACGGGCATGGTGATAACCAAGGGAGAACTTCAGAAGTGGGTTGACTATGCATTAGCGCACAACGCTATCATCTTCTACGATGCTGCATACGAGGCTTATATTCAAGATAGCGACATTCCTCACTCTATCTACGAGATACCAAATGCTAAGAAGGTTGCAATAGAGTTCCATAGTTACAGTAAGACTGCTGGCTTTACGGGTATTCGTTGTGGCTATACCATCATTCCAAAGGAGTTGACAGCAACAACAAAGGATGGTAAATGTGTTGAAATAGCACAATTCTGGGACCGCAGACAATGCACAAAATTTAACGGCACAAGTTACATCTCCCAACGTGCAGCAGAAGCTATTTACAGCCCAGAAGGTAAGAAGCAGATTAAACAGACCATCGATTATTACATGGAGAATGCTCGCATCATACGCGAGAGCTTAACCGAGTTAGGGCTTACTGTTTATGGTGGAAAGAATGCTCCCTACTTATGGGTAAAGACACCAGCTAATGTTCCTTCATGGGAATTCTTTGAGAGCATGCTCAATGGTGCTCAAGTCGTTTGTACACCTGGTGTTGGCTTTGGATTGGCTGGTGAAGGTTTTATACGCATCACAAGTTTTGGAGATCGTAATGATTGTATCGAAGCAATGGCAAGAATTAAGAAATGGTTAAAGAAATAAGAACATAAAAAGTCTTTTTCAGATAATCAGATATAAGAAATAACTACCAAATCCTATTT
Organism: uncultured Prevotella sp.; assembly: GCA_963550695.1. Lineage (GTDB taxonomy): Bacteria > Bacteroidota > Bacteroidia > Bacteroidales > Bacteroidaceae > Prevotella. Next base: position 14,714 of record CAUVDL010000029.1, read on the forward strand.
TTAATGGGATATTTTTAGTTACCAGTGGGATTTCATCGGGAGATGAGATCCCACACCTTTTTTATAAATGAGTAATACAAGATAACACCTCGATTGTGTAAGATTCATCTTTCTCGCCCTCCTCGCTACATATGAAAAAACGGTTTTACAGAATCTTTATCCCATCAACTGTAATCATTTCATTTCTTTTCTGTATCTTTGTGCTCAGTTATATTATTAATTAAAACAGAAAGAATATGAACGTAGGAGATAAAGCACCAGAGATTCTGGGAACTGACCAAGACGGAAAAGAAATTAAGTTGAGCGATTATAAAGGGCAAAAGATTGTTCTTTATTTCTATCCAAAGGATCTAACATCAGGCTGCACAGCACAGGCATGCAACCTCCGTGATAACTACAAGGAGCTGAGAGATAAAGGTTATGTTATTATCGGAGCAAGCATTCAGGACGAGAAGTCACACAAGAAGTTTATCGAAAAGAATGAACTTCCTTTCCCAATCATTGCTGACACAGACTTGAAACTCGTTGAGACATTCGGTGTTTATGGTGAGAAGAAGATGTATGGCCGTACTTACATGGGTACTTTCCGTACTACTTTCATCATCAACGAAGATGGTATTATTGAGCGCGTCCTCGGTCCAAAGCAGATTAAGACAAAGGATCATGCTGCTCAGATTCTCGCTGAAGATTAAGTCTTGCTGCATAAAGGCATAGTAAAAGAAAGTCGAAAACACACTCATATAATAAGAGAACGATAATAATTTAAGAATAGAAAAACGCTCTCTACTGAAAGAGCTATGATAAAAGAAAGGCGAAATAGCTATGCCAAAAACCCAAGACGCAAGCAATAAGAAGACAAAAACTAAAAATACAGACAATAAAAGTCTGAGAAAAACAAAAAAACCTCACCAATCCCTCCCCTCTTCACTTCGAGAGGGAGGGATGGTGAGGTCTTTTTGTAAGAGTACAGCAGAGAAGTCATTGCGAAACAGACTCCTAACTCTTGCCAATAAATACGAGACCCCTTCCTTTCTCAATGGCGACCCATCGTGGTTTATGCACCAAGTAATTGGCAAAAGAAATCAAGAAACCATTGCCTTCATTGCTTCTTGTCTGAGTTATGGTTCACGACAAGTATTTCTTCCTCGTATACAATATCTGCTAGATTGCTCACGTAGCGAACCCTACGAATGGATTAAGACTGGAAGATACACTTTGGATATTCCTAATGATGACCATTGCTTCTATCGCCTATATACCAATACTATGATGCACGACCTCTTCTATGCATTACAAACGATGTATGAAGAGTATGGAGACATGGAGAATTACATTCGCTGCTATGCTAAACTCAATAAGGAGAAGTCACAGACGGACGCAATCATAGCTATTGAAGCTATTTGCGACTATTTCTTAAAACATGAAGCAGTCGGAATTGTACCTAAAAGCACAAAATCAAGCTGTAAACGTGTGTGTATGTTCCTTCGCTGGATGGTTCGAACCGACTCTCCGGTAGACCTTGGAATATGGTCAGACCTTATCGACCAACGTTCGCTCATCATCCCTCTTGACACCCACGTCATCCAGCAATCCCTTCAATTAGGTCTTATTACAAGCAAAACAGCTTCTATGTCGGTTGCTCGAAAACTTACCGATAAACTATTAGAAATCTTCCCTGATGACCCTCTAAAAGCTGATTTTGCTCTCTTTGGGTATGGTGTAAATCAGAAATAAAATTATTTTCGCGCTTTAATAACAAGCATAAAGGGTAGAGCCAAAACATATACCTCGTATTTCTTTTGTAATAAAAATTCAAAGATGCAAAAATTAAAGAGGCTTAATTGGACGCTAACTAAGGCTTAATTGGCTTGCAAAAGATGCCCTTTTGAGGTCCAACTAACGCCCTTTTGAAGCCCAACTAAGCACCTATTAAAAGACACTTTTATACCAATCTGATTATAAGACAGTTACAAAGGTGAATGAAAAAGGCTATTCTTAATGAAAATCGGACATATCCCACGCTATTTTTGTAAATTTATTTCACTACAAACAAACACAAATAACGGTCATAAAAACGAAATAAACAGCCTACGAACGAACAAAAAAAGAAGAATAAAAACCAGCACAAACAAAAATCCCGACCTCGTTATAAACGAAGTCGGGACCTTGTTACTACTCTCAAATTTCTAAATTACTTTTGAAATTAGGCAGCGATATGCTTATTTAAGTTGACTGCCTTTGCTACTAATGCTGCTACTACAACAGCTGATAATACTACTGAAATCATAATCGTTTTAAATTTAATGGGGAACCACTGTCCCTTGTTTATAAATATGTTATCCTTTAAATACGAGTGCAAAGTTAGCCATAAATAAAACATCAAACAAAATATATCAACAATAATGATATCATTACACTTGTTTGTTAGTCTGAATCAAGTCAGTTGACGTAAATCAAGTAGACATCACTTGCTTTTCTCAAATATTTAAACTAACTTTGCCAGCCGCAAGCAAAAATGCACAATCGAATGGAGAAAAACCAAGAATTACGCAACGCATGGGACTTTGTTGAACACACAGGCATCAGTATTTTTCTCACAGGAAAGGCTGGAACTGGCAAAACGACATTCCTTCGGACACTCAAAGAACGCAGCAATAAACGAAACATTATTGTTGCTCCTACTGGCGTGGCTGCTATTAATGCGGGCGGTATGACAATTCATTCTTTCTTCCAATTGCCACTCTCTCCTTTCGTACCCAACACTAATATCAAGAACCGATTTGATTATAGCAAAGAGAAACGCAAGATTATGCGTACACTCGACTTGCTTATCATTGACGAGATTAGTATGGTGCGAGCTGATGTTCTTGATGCAATTGACTCCGTTCTCCGTCGTTTTCGCGAGCCAGACAAACCTTTTGGTGGTATACAACTTCTGATGATTGGCGACTTGCAACAACTGACTCCCGTTGTAACTCCCGAAGAAGAAGAACTTTTGCGACAGCATTATGATACTCCATACTTCTTCGGCTCAAAAGCTTTACGCAGTATTAGCTACGTAACTATTGAACTGACCCACGTCTATCGACAGCAAGATGAAACCTTCATCACCTTACTTAATAATATAAGAGAGGGGAAAGTATCTGCTGATGACCTACAACGACTCAATGAACGATATGACCCAACCTTCCAGCCAAAGGAAGGTAGTGATTATATCCGATTAACTACACACAATAGGATGGCGGAAAGTTATAACGAAGACCAGCTTCGTAAACTTCCCACAAAAGCCTATACTTTTAGCGCAGAAACGGATGGTAATTTCCCTGAATATAACTACCCTACAGACTTTAAGCTCACGCTGAAAGTGGGTGCACAGGTGATGTTTATCCGTAATGATAGCAACGGACGCTACTATAATGGACGTATCGGACACATTACTCATGTTGATAACGAGAAGATATACGTTCTTTGCCCTGGAGAGAATGAAGCGTTTGAGGTTGAAGTTGAGACATGGGAGAACACTAAATACACCTTAAACGAGAAGACAAAACAAATTGAAGCAGAGGTGCAGGGTACATTCAAGCAGTATCCTCTTCGTTTGGCGTGGGCAATCACAATACATAAAAGCCAAGGACTTACCTTTGAACATGCGATCATAGACGCCCAAGCATCCTTTGCATCGGGGCAGGTATATGTGGCGTTAAGTCGTTGCAAGACCTTAGAAGGTTTAGTTTTGGCATCACAGATTGGTAATACTGCGATTATAAATGATAATCGTGTGAGTGAATATATCTCTCATCAAACAGAAGAAGCAGAAAAGAGTATCTCCGCCTTACCTACCTTAAAAGAAGAATACCATCGCCAACTTCTCATTGAATTGTTCAATTTCAACGAGATTAAAGTCTATGAAACGGCACTATTTAGAGTTCTTTCAGAGTTCTTCTTCAAATATACAAAGATAAATGCACTGCATAAGATGGCACTTACTGACTTAGATTCACGTATCATCCAAGTATCGATGAAATGGGAGAATCTTATCAGAAAGATGACAACTGCGCAACTTCACGAAGAGGACTTCATAGAAAGAATAAAGAAAGGAGCACTTTACTTCCATAGTGAGTTGACCGAAATATTCAGTCGTATGATAGAGTTAACCAAGGAAGTACAGACGAACAATAAAATAGGTACTAAACGTTTTGAAAACGCTTACACTGAACTTAAACAGACTTATCATGCAAAGCATGACCTACTGGAGAGCATAATGGAAGATGGTTTCTCTATCACTACCTACCTCACAGCAAAGCAAGAGGCTATTCTCAACAGTATTTCCGATGGAACCGAGAGAAAAAGAAGAAAGAGGAAGGAAGATAAAGACAAGCCAAAAGAGAAGAAGATAAGTACCTCTGAACAGACTTATAACCTCTTCAAAGCTGGAAAAAACATTGAGGAAATTGCCAAAGAGCGAGGATTGACACAAGGAACAATACAAGGTCACCTCGTTTCTTACATCCTAAATGGAGAGATAAAGATTGAGGATGTGATTGAAGAAAAGAAAATCAACATCATCAAACGAATAATTAAAGCAGTCGGAATGGATAGTGGAATGAATCCTATTAAAGAACTGTGCCCTTCTGATATAACCTATAATGACATACGATTGATTATGAAAACAATGGTTTCTTAAAGGCAAAACATAACCTTACAGAATCTGATAAAAGAGGTATTATGATGCGTTTTAAGATAATTAAACTATCAAAAAACCTCAAAAAGAAGGCATAATAAAATAAAAACAATCTTTACTACGTTGTCATACAACATAAAAATCACAGCATAAACCTTACTAATCAGAAAAGAACAAGGTTTTCTGAGATTATTTTATTATCTTTGTATTAGACAACAACACAAATATATCATGATACTAAGTTATGCAACCTCATTGGCGGCTATACTTGCTTCGGCTATATGCTTTGCCATCATTGCATCGATGTATTGGAAGTCACCAAGTGGTCCGCTTACATTTAAGCGTAGAATAATTATACTGGACTACAGTTTACTACTTTTATATCTTTGCTGCCATTTTATACGGAGTGAGAACGATGAAACCGAAATACTATGTGTTCCATCGATAATGGCTTTGTACCTTCTTTGGGAGTCTTTCCTCATTACTTGCACTACGTTCAGTAATGGAAAGCTTTACCAAAATAGGTATGCGCTATTGTTCTATAACCTTGTTCCCATATCATTACTTATCCCGCAGGTAATATTTGCACTAAAAGGAGATATTCATCATTTCCAAAATTACGATCAGTTAGTAGCTGAACTTGAGCAAACAATGCCAATACAAGCATTGATGCGTATTGCTTTTGCAGTTGGAATTCTTTTCTGTAAGCTATTGATGATTATAGAGATTGTAAAACAACAGACAAAATACAAGCATCAAATTATCGATGAAAATGGAGATCTTAGAGGTGTAGTACGCCGCAAAAAGCTCTATTTAGGAACAGGAGTACTCCTTATAATGATAACAATTGGACAGCTTGTCCCATCTATAACTTACCATGCCTTGTTAAAGGTATGTATCATATTTACTGTTATAGCGATCACACGTTTCTACGTGAATCTACATAAACATATTATGATTCTGGAGTCAAATAACTATAACAAAGGTAATTCTATCAAAGAAAAAATAGACAAGTGGCTTCATCAAGACCCATTCCCATTGGCTGATACCGAGCTTACAATGGAGAAGACTGCAGCATCCATTGGAATACAAACCGTAGCTCTCTCCTACTATATCTATGAGTTTACAGGTAAGACATTCCTATCTTGGCAAAGTGAATGCCGTATGATTCATTGTCGCGAGTTACTGAAAGACGATGACAAAAATATCTCAGAAATCGCATACGAATGTGGTTATAGCGACCTTGCAGCAATGAGTAAAGCCTTCAAAAAGAGGTTTGGAGTAGCCCCAACCATTTATAGGAAGACGCTTAGCGACAATAAAAGAGCGAAAACTACAGTTTTAGCCAAAGATGAAGTTTAATCGATGAAATGGAAAAAAAATAACGTTTAAGAAGAGCATAAAAGGTAGTTATAATGAAAAATAAGGCTTATAACAAATATAATTTATTTGCACACGCATCTTTTTTCCACAAAATAACTACCTTTGTAATGTCAATTAAAGATATTTCTTGAGTAGCAATCAAATTACGTTTAAATAGTTATTAGTAAGTTAATAGTCAAATTAAACTAATTAGGATGGTCTTCGTGAGAAGATAGCCTAATGATTTTTTGAGTCAAATAATTTTTTGAGTTATTTAGTTAAGTGGCTGAGTGTATGTCTGCGTGAGCAGATATACACTTTTTTCTTTTCTATAGTTTACACCAACAACTTGAATAGTTTTATACAAGCCTCACATATAAACAATTCTTTAGTAGCCTACCTTATAATTCACGATGAGGGAAATATACCTCTTCCCTACCCTCTTTATTCATTGTATCATAGCTCTTCCAATGTAGTGTTCTTGGTAAACACCAACCGTGCGAAGTATAAACACCAACCGTGCGAAGCACTAACACCATTCGTGCGAAGGCTTAAACATCTTCCAATACATTACTAAAATAGAAGCTATTTATTGTTGGCAAAGAGTAGTACGGTCCTAAACAAACTAACTTTATTCAATAAAGAGACTTTCTTTCTCAAAGACAATAGAATAGAGCAGAGCATAACCATCGCATACTAATGTACAATTTAGATTAAAAATTATTAGGCATTAATAATAGAGAATAATATCCTTAAATACTTTGCGAGATAATCTGAAAATAACTAATTTTGCAGATAGAACTTTCATTATAAGACTAAGAGATATGGCAAATTTAAGATTTGGAGCTGTTGAAGAAGCATTCAAGAAACGCCCCTTAGAAGTCAAGACACCTACAGAACGCCCAGAACAGTTCTATGGTAAATACGTCTTTAATCGCGCAAAGATGTACAAGTATCTACCTGTTGATGTGTACCAAAAGCTGATAGACGTAATTGACAACGGTTCACGATTAGACCGCTCCATCGCTGACGCAGTAGCACAAGGCATGAAGAAATGGGCAGAGGAGCATGGAGCTACTCACTATACCCACTGGTTTCAACCGCTAACAGAAGGCACTGCAGAAAAACATGACGCCTTTGTCGAGCACGACGGTAAAGGGGGAATGATTGAAGAGTTCTCTGGAAAACTACTCGTTCAGCAGGAACCTGACGCCAGTTCTTTCCCAAATGGAGGAATCCGAAATACCTTTGAAGCACGTGGCTATTCTGCCTGGGACCCAACAAGTCCTGTATTCATCATCGAAGACACACTTTGTATTCCGACAATATTTATATCTTATACTGGAGAATCACTCGATTACAAAGCACCATTATTAAAATCACTCCATGCTGTTAATGTTGCAGCAACTAAGGTTTGCCAATACTTTTATCAAGACGTAAAGCAGGTTCACACTAACCTTGGATGGGAACAAGAATACTTCCTTGTAGATGAAGATTTGTACTTTGCCCGCCCAGACCTTATGCTTACAGGCCGTACACTGATGGGACATGACTCTGCAAAGAACCAGCAAATGGACGACCATTACTTCGGTACAATCCCTGAGCGTGTACAAGCTTTCATGAAGGATCTTGAGATACAAGCGCTCGAATTAGGTATTCCTTGCAAGACACGTCACAATGAGGTTGCTCCTGGTCAGTTTGAGTTGGCTCCTATCTTTGAGGAATGCAACCTTGCAGTAGACCATAACATGCTACTGATGTCGCTCATGAAGAAGGTTGCACACAAGCATAGTTTCCGTGTTCTTCTACATGAGAAACCTTTCGATGGAGTCAATGGTTCTGGTAAACATAACAACTGGAGCCTAAACACAGACACTGGTATTCTCCTCCATGCAGCAGGCAAGACACTCAACGATAACCTTCGTTTCGTTGTCTTCATCGTAGAAACCTTGATGGCGGTCTACAAGCACAATGGACTTCTGAAAGCATCAGTAATGAGCGCAACCAACGACCATCGTCTTGGAGCTAACGAAGCACCACCTGCTATCATCTCCTCTTTCCTTGGAAAACAGATTAGTGACCTCCTTGAGCATATAGAAAAGGCAGACAAGGAAAATATCTTTAATCTGACAGGAAAGACTGGTTTACAGATGGATATCCCTGAGATTCCAGAGTTACTTATCGATAATACCGATCGCAACCGCACGTCTCCTTTTGCCTTTACAGGTAACCGCTTTGAGTTCCGTGCAGTAGGTTCTGAAGCCAACTGTGCATCTGCAATGATTGTACTTAACACCGCTGTCGCAGAAGCTTTACAGGTCTTCAGTGAGCGAGTAGACGCTCTGGTAGCAAAAGGTGAAGACCTAACATCAGCAATCATCGACATCATTCGTGAGGATATTAAAACTTGTAAGCCTATCCACTTCGATGGAAACGGATATTCTGACAGTTGGAAAGAAGAAGCAATGAAGCGTGGACTCGATTGCGAATCAAGTTGTCCTAAGTGCTTCGACCGCTACCTTGACGAGGATTCTATCAAGATGTTTGAGTCTATGAACGTGATGAAACGTAACGAGTTGGAGGCACGTAACGAGGTAAAATGGGAGACTTACACCAAGAAGATACAAATCGAAGCACGTGTAATGGGCGACTTAGCGATGAACCATATTATCCCTGTGGCAACACACTACCAAAGCCAGTTAGCAAAGAATGTGCAGAACATGGTCAATATCTTCGGAGACGTAGAAGGTAAACAGCTCAGCGAGCGTAACATTAAGATTATACGTGAGATTGCTGAACGTACTAATATCATCGAGACTGGCGTTGAAGAACTTGTCAATGCCCGTAAACAAGCCAACAAGATAGAAAGTCAGCGCGAAAAAGCAATCGCTTATCATGACACGATAGCACCTAAGATGGAGGAAATTCGTTATCAGATTGATAAGTTAGAGTTAGTGGTCAGCGATGAACTTTGGACACTTCCTAAGTATCGAGAACTACTCTTTATCAGATAAAATACATCGATTTCATCGATAACAAAGATATTCTTTATATCTATATTAGGCAAAACGAAGAACGAAGAAAGTAATATAAAAAAGGCAGGTAATCCAAATATCAACGGATTACCTGCCTTTTCTTTTATCTCTTTGTATAAAGACCTTACTGCTCTTCTTTCTCTTTATAGATAACATTATTAGCACCACTTGTAAACTTCAGTGCCTCTGGATGCTCATCCACAAAGCTCTCAATATGGCGAATACGTTTCTCTTCAAAAATCTCATCAACCGCAATCAGGATACCTGTCTCCTCTACATCACCAAACCCATAGTTGATAGCTGTACCGAAAAGTTTCATCGTTGGAGAAAGATTCATATAAGCATTCACCAAAGGAGGAATGTTATAACCCAACTCACGTATCTCACGATTTAATATTCTATAGTCTTCCTTAAAACCATTTCCTTGGAAAAGAGCATCCAATTCTACTATTGGAGTATCAATTTTCAACGGTTTAATCGGTATAATAAGGTCTTCCTTATCATCGAAATACTTCTTCAAGAAGTAAAGAATCATATCCCTACCACGACGGATATAAGAAGGATACATCGTCATCTTACCGAAGAAATACTTACATTCAGGGTACAGCACCGTCAACGCGCCAAGCCCATCCCAAAGATTATCCAGTGCAAAGATGCTCTTAGTATTCTTACGAACATTCTGATAGTCCAATGAAACAAACGAACGTCCCAGCTCAACTGTAAAAGGAGCATACTCCTTCATAAACTTCTCAGAGAAGTGAAACATGTGACTTGTTGGAACTTTCGGCTGTCCGTCCTTATCAATTTCCCACTCACTACCAAAGATATAACGATAGCCACCAATAATCTCTTCAGCTTCAGGGTTCCAAACAATCAACTGTCTGCAACAATTTTCCATCATGTCGAACTCATCGACATCCATCGATTTACCTGTACCACCACCCGCTGATCGGAAAGCTATCTCACGCAAACGACCAATCTCCTTCATTACATTAGGAGATGTCTTAGCAGTCACAATATAAATTTCATTGTGACTTTTGTTTGTCGAACGAAGCATCCGTTCAGGAGTCAACTCGCTCTTGAGAAGTTCCTTACTAATGGGTTGGATGATTTCTTCTTCCATATATTTTATCTATCTTTTCCTTTCTCTAAATCTAATCGCTTGGTTAAACCCTTTATTCTATCATCTAACAAGGCTAAACCTTAGAGTTCATAAACCATATCTTCAACATATTTAGCCCATTCCATCGATGTACGACTCTTATCAAACTTCTGCCAAGGGATTGGCTTTCCTATTGCAACACGAAACGTTTTACCTACATTTCTGTACATCTCGTCAACAAGGAATAACATAGCTATATTCACTTTCTTAACGTATTTATCACTGAAATGCGCAATACGATAGAATCGATCAGAATTACGTCCACCAAAGAAGATTGGGACTACATCACGCTGATACTCCACACTCTTGGTGATAAATGTTTTCTTCCACTCTAAATCATGAATCTTTCCATCAATTTTACGACTATTCAGTCCAGCTGGGAACATCAAGATATGGTTGTCACTTTTGAATCCAGCCTCAACCATTCGAGGGAAATCACGACTCTGTTTTCCTGTTTTATTGATTCCAATACTTACAGGTTTTAAGCCTGGAAGATTGAGTAATAAGTCATTAACCAAATAGCGAAATCTGCCATCATAGTGCTTACCGATAATCGACCCCAATGCTACACCATCCTGCCCACCAAGGGGGTGATTTGATACAAAGGTATAAAGCTTACCATCATCCTTATCTGGAAGATTCTCTAACCCTTCGATTTGCAGCGTCATGTCAAGATATCGAACACATTCTGTGAGCCACTCTGTCCCTGACAAACCACGACTATCCCATAGAAACTGATTTACTTCATCTTCATGAAGGATTCTTTTTAGCCAATTGACGGCAAAAGAAGGAACGAATTTAGCCTTCGCCCCCATCTTATCTCTTAGAATCTTGTCTATGTCTATCGTTTTCTCTATTTCTGCACCCATGTACTCAAATCTCTCCTAACAAAGTGCAAAAATAACGAAACGATTTGGAATAGCTTGCGTTTTTTGCGAAAATTATATGTCTAAACACAAAAAAAACAACCCAACAACATGGTTGGCTGCTTATATTAAAATACAACTCCCCATTACACCCCACTCTTTTTTACATCCCCCACTCTACATAAACACGTCAAAAAACAAGCGTTAAAACAGAGATAAAGCTCCCCAAAAACAACGAAAAAGAGTAGAAAACAGGAAACAGGATATGCCTATTAAGGCTACACAAAGAACTTACTTTTGTAATAATATTTCATAAACTCAAAATCAAAAGATGCTTAATTGCGGTTCAATTAAGGCTCTTTCGGCTTGTAAAAGATGCCCTTTTGAAGTCTTATTAACGCCCTTTTGAAGTCCAATTAAGCACCCTTTGAAAAGCACATCTTCAACTATCTGATTCCCTGATACTTAGAATAGCATTCAAAATAGTACTTTTAAGACCAAAATATGCACTTTAATCCCATACAACTGTAAAGATATTTCAGATGTACTAACAAGCCATCTAATCCTCTCAACAGACATCAAGAAACAAGTGTACTGCCTTGAATAGTTGACATAAGGATAGAAACCCCTCTAAAAGTGTTAATATTCGAAAAATAGACGTCGTTAACAAAATATTGTGGAGTATAGTGGGGATATGTGGGGAAAAATGTGTAACTTTGAAGCCAAATACAGCTTTATAAAAAATAGACATGAGATTCTTAGGCAATATCGAGGCAAAAACGGACGCAAAAGGAAGAGCTTTCCTGCCTGCTGTCTTCCGCAAGGTGCTCAACGCATCGGGCGAAGAATCATTGGTATTGCGTAAAGATATCTTCGAGCCATGTCTGGTTCTCTACCCTGAATCGGTATGGAACGAACGAATGAACGCTCTTCGCAAACGTCTAAGCCGTTGGAGTCGTCGCGACCAGATGATTTATCGCCAGTATGTCACCGACGTAGAGATGATTACATTGGATGGTAATGGTCGTTTTCTCATTCCAAAACGATATCTAAAAATGGCGAATATAGACCAGCAGATTAGATTTACAGGAATGGACGACTGTATTGAGATATGGGCAAACAGTGAGAACAACGAGCCATTCATGTCGGCAGAAGAATTCAGCAAAGCCATGGAAGAAACCATGGGTATGGAAGGAGCCACTTCACTTGACACCTCTTCACAAAACAACGATTAATCAACCACAAAAGAGTCAAAAGCAATGATCAAAACCGCAGAATGTTATCATATCCCAGTACTCCTCAACGAAAGCATTGAAGGTTTGAACCTACATGCTAACGGGATTTACGTGGATGTAACTTTCGGAGGCGGAGGTCATAGCCGAGAGATTCTTTCTCGCTTAGAAGAAGGCTGTCACCTTTACAGTTTCGACCAAGATGCCGACGCTGAGAAAAATATTGATAACATGGGTTTAAGCGAGGAACAGACAGACCGCTTCACCTTTGTTCGTTCCAACTTCAGATACCTAAAGAACTGGATGAGGTATTATGACGTAGAACACATAGACGGACTACTTGCCGACCTCGGTGTTAGTAGCCATCACTTTGATGATGAGACACGTGGATTCTCATTCCGCTTCGAAGCTCCACTCGACATGAGAATGAATAAACGAGCAGGAATAACAGCTGCCGACATTCTCAACGATTATGATGAAGAACGATTGGCAGACATACTCTACCTCTACGGAGAACTGAAGCAGTCGCGCCGTATCGCCTCAGCCATTGTCAAGGCAAGAGGACAGAAAACATATAAAACAACGAACGACTTACTGACAACCATCGAACCTTTCTTTCAGCGGGCACGCGAAAAGAAAGACATGGCAAAAATGTTTCAAGCCCTACGCATCGAAGTAAACCACGAGATGGAAGCCTTAAAGGAGATGCTTATGGCAGCAACCGAGCTGCTTCGCCCTGGTGGTAGATTATCGGTTATTACCTATCACTCCTTAGAAGACAGAATGGTAAAGAACATTATGAAGTCAGGGAATATAGAGGGTAAAGTGAAACAAGACTTCTTCGGACGAATAGAAACACCGTTCCGATTAGTCAACAACAAAGTTATCACAGCAAGTAACGACGAACAAGAAAGAAACCCACGAAGCCGGAGTGCAAAACTAAGAATAGCAGAAAAGAAAGCAAATGAATGACGAGAACGACAAGAAGAATCCAACACTGACGGAGCTTCCTCTCACGGAAGATCAGACTGCTTTCACTGAAGAGAGCATAAACGTCACAGAACCACTCGTAAAAGCAGAGACTATAGAAGATAAGTCAGAAGCTACTGCGAATAGCGAAGCAGCAATAGCACTAACGGAGGAGGAAGAAAAGAGAATAGAAGAAGAGGCTGAAGTAAGAAAGATTAAAGCGGCCATTGAGGAACAAGCACGTGAAGATGAGCAACCACAATCATCAAACTTCACGCTAAGAAAGATACTTGGAGGTGATATTCTCTCAGCACGACTCCTACGTAATAACATCTGGTTGATTATCACTGCTGTGATTTTTACTATTGTTTACATATCAAATCGATACAGCGTACAGAAGTACCTTATTGAAATTGATAAGCTACAAAAAGAGTTGGAGGACGCTAAGTATCGTGCACTGTCAAGTAGTAGTCAACTCACAGAAAAGACCCGTGAGAGCCATATACTTGAAATATTGAAAACAAGAAAAGACAGTGTACTAAAGATGTCTGACCGTCCACCTTATATTATAGATGTACCCGAGAAATAGAATATGAGTAAGTTTGATAATAGCAAAGTAATGCCCCGCTACAGTGTTATCGCGATAATCATGTCGCTTGTCGCTGTAGCTGTTATTGGTAAGACTGTCTACACCATGACTGCTGGTAGAACCTACTGGTTAGAGGTTGCAGCTTCTCAAAAGAAAGACAGCGTCACAGTTAAACCTACCAGAGGTAATATCCTTAGCTCTAATGGGCAACTTATGGCAAGTTCATTACCCGAGTTTAAGGTGTACATGGACTTCAACGCACTCAAAGCAGCTGGAAACGACACTGCATTCATCGATAGCATTAACTATATCAGTAAGGGATTGAACAACATCTTCCCAGAGAAGTCAGCTTCTTACTTCAAGCAGTATCTTATGGAGGGCTATCATAAGATGAGTAAGCATTGGCCTATATGGAACGATCGTATTGACTATAACACATTCAAGGAAATACAAGCGCTCCCTATTTTCCACCTATCTAAATATAAGAGTGGATTCCATTGGGATGAGTTTAATGCACGTCGTCGTCCGTTTGGTTCACTTGCTCAACGCACGATTGGTGATATGTTCGGTGCAAAGGATACAGCTCGCTGTGGATTAGAGCTTTCATACGACTCTATTCTTCGTGGTACAAACGGTATTATCCACCGCCGTAAGGTCCGTAACAAGTTCCTTGATATCACAGACACACCACCTATTAACGGCGCAGATATCATAACAACCATTGACGTCAGTATGCAAGATTTAGCTGAACGTGCCTTGATTGATGAGTTGAAAGAGATTAATGGTAACGTAGGTGTAGCCATAGTCATGGAGGTAGCCACTGGTGATGTAAAAGCTATTGTCAATCTTGATAAATGCAGTGATGGTGAGTATAGAGAAGTAAAGAACCATGCGGTAAGCGACTTATTGGAGCCTGGTTCTGTTTTCAAAACAGCTTCAATCATGACAGCTCTTGATGATGGAGTAGTAGACACAATGTATACTGTTCAGACAGGACTTGGTGTTTGGAATATGTATGGTCGCGATATGAAAGACCACAACTGGACACGTGGTGGATATGGTACGTTAACACTTCCATGGACTTTGAAATATAGCTCAAACATCGGCGTAAGTCGCATTATAGACCTACATTATCACAAGAATCCAGAGAAGTTCGTTCAAGGCATTTACAAATTAGGCCTTGCTACCGACTTCCATATTCCTATCGTAGGATATTCACCAGCAAGAATCCGTATGCCACATAAGAATAGTCGTGGACAGTATGACAATTGGAGTGCAACAGCTCTTCCATGGATGAGTATTGGATACGAAACACAGATTCCACCGATATCAACACTTGCCTTCTATAATGCGATTGCCAATGGTGGTAAGCTAATGCAGCCACGCTTTGTAAAACAGATTGTAAAGAACGGTGAGGTCATCTACAACAACCCACCAAAGGTTTTAAAAGAGCGTATCGCAAAGGAAAGCACCATAAAGGATATCACACGTATTCTTACAGAGGTTGTTTCTGAAGGCTTGGGTAAAAAGGCTGGCTCAGACAAATTCCTTGTTGCGGGTAAAACTGGTACTGCCCAGATGTCAAAGGGAGCTTTAGGTTATAAGACCGGAGGAACAAACTATCTCCTCAGCTTTGCAGGCTTCTTCCCTGCAGACAAACCTCGTTATAGTTGTATTGTCTGTATTCAAAAAACAGGTCTCCCTGCATCAGGAGGTGGAATGAGTGGAGTTGTGTTCCATCATATTGCTGAAGGCATTATGGCGCAGAGTTTGAAACTAAACGTAACAGACGCACGTGACAAGGAATCTATCCTCATTCCAACTGCAAAGACAGGTAATTTACTGGCAACCGACTACGTATTGAATGCACTTGGCTTTAACATAACAAACGGTTGGAATGGTTCTCTCCCATTTGGTAATCCTATTTGGGGAAAAACAATAACAACAGAAAAGGCGATTACCTTTCAAAAAGAAGATATATCTAAGAGCAACCTCGTTCCAGACGTTCATGGCATGGGTGCACGTGACGCTGTTTATCTGATGGAAAAACATGGTATCAAAGCCATCCTCACTGGTAGAGGGCGCGTTATCCAACAGAGTCTTGCCCCTGGAGAAAAAATCAAGAAGGGTATGCGTTGTGAACTAAAAATGGGATAAAGAAAACGCTCAAAGGGATAATTTCCCCCTACATAATAATAAAGAACGAATAAGAATAGAACAACGATATGAAGTTAAGTAAACTACTTACAAATGTTAAGCCCATCGCTTGCAAAGGTGATGTAGACATTGAGATTAAAGGTGTGAACATTGATAGCCGCAAGATTGAGAGTGGTCATCTATTCATCGCAATGAAAGGAAC
>CAUVDL010000030.1:0-30940 GCA_963550695.1 uncultured Prevotella sp.
ACGAAACAGAGCCTGGTTTGGTGATTTGCTATGGTACAATGTATGGCAATACAGAACGTATGGCAGAACAAATTGCACGTTCAGCATCACTCGCTGGTGTGAAGAATATTCGTCTGTACAATGTATCTAAGACACACCACAGCTATATTCTCCAAGACATCTTCCGCTTCCGTGGCTTAATCGTTGGTGCTCCAACTTACAATGCAGGACTCTATCACGAAATGGATGTACTCTTGCAGGAGGTTGCTAACCGAGATATAAAGAACCATCTTATTGGTTGGTTTGGTTCTTACTCATGGGCTTCAAAAGCTGTTGCGGCTATTGGCGAATGGAATGAAAATCACCTCCACTTCGAGAAAGTGGGTGAGCCAGTAGAGATGAAGCAGGCACTCACACCTGAGATTAAGGAAGAGTGCAACCGCTTAGGACGTGAAATGGCAGCTAAACTTTTAGAAGAATAAAATGAATATAGCAGTCTTTTGTTCGGCAAACAATAACATTGCTCCCGACTACTTCCGCGCAGCGGAAGAGTTGGGACGATGGATTGGAGAGAATGGACATACGCTTGTTTATGGTGGAGCTAACAGTGGATTGATGGAATGTATCGGTAAGGCTGTACACGAAGCAGGTGGACGTACTATCGGAGTTATTCCTCGTATCTTAGAAGCAGGACGCAGAGTTAGCGACTATGTTGATGTAGAGATTCCTTGTGAAGACCTTACTGATCGCAAAGCAATTATCATGGAACGCTCTGACGAGTTCTTCGCTTTGCCAGGTGGTATAGGAACAATTGATGAGATTTTCACCGTTGCAGGCTCAGCTTCTATTGGGTATCATCACAAGAAGGTAACCTTAGTTAATGTAGAAGGCTTCTGGGATAGCCTTATATCCTTGCTAAACGACCTCCTAAAGAAAGATATGCTACGTGGCTCTCTCAGCGACTACATAGAAGTAAAGACCATTGATGACTTAAAGAAGTGATTGTTTTCTAAAGAACAGTTTTACAACAGTTCAGAAAACAAAAACATAATATAAATAAGTTTCTTCCTATTTTTGGATTCATAATTGGCACTCAAAATTAGAACGAGAATACTTTCTTTTCTACAAGTTTACTTTCAATTTAAGTTGCTGTCACTTTTAACATTTAGTGTAATAGGTTTGTAGTCAGTTTTTTAACTGCGTGGATGGAGTGATAGGAGTGACAGGAAAGTAGATTTGTAGGAATCGTTTAATGAAAACGAACTTTTTATCTTCGCATGAAAAGGAGGATATATTGTATTTTCTTATATACCCTTTTTTTATTTATAAGATAAAATTAAAACTGTCCAATCTTTTTGGTATCATTTGTTATCTACAATCATATCTTATAAAAAGGTAGCAATGTCATACAACCTGTTTGAATGAAACAAAAATAAACAATAGGCGTATTCATTTCATATTCTTCAACATAAAATGAGTACGTTTACAATACCTTATAGTTATTTTGCACTCTACCAGAGTCATAAAGCAAGTAGATATGCGAAGAATAGTGTAATTTTGTAGCCAAAGGATAGCCAAAGATAATATTCAAGAATTATAACGGGATAGCTTTACAAGATTGTTTCAGCATTCCAATTTGATATCAAGCTACCTTTATCTTATTAATTAACAATGAGTGGCATAAGCTACTTTTAAACAAAATCAACATGAAAACAACAGGACTAATACTTTGCGGATTGTGTTTAGGGCTCTCTAACCTATCTGCACAAGTAGCACAGAATGCCGTACCGCCAATGGCTGGTTGGAATTACTATGGAGGCGATGAGTTTAATGGAAACAAAATTGACGATTCAAAATGGGGCGTCTATGGTGATCCAAAGTATAATTATATGTTTGATGATTACGGTAATACAAAAGATCAAGGAGGTGTTCAGTATTATCGTGCCGATATGGTTAAGGTGAGAAATGGAGTGGCATATATAACCGCTTCACGTGAACCTCTTTTGACAGGACGTCGTCCTGATCCTAAAAAAGACCCAGCTGGAACCGATTATAAAGTAAAGGTACAGCCACCTTTTAAGCCAAAGCACGACTTTGGAAAGTATGGTTGGTGGTCTGGAGCCCTTTCCAGTCGTAATGCTAATGGAGCTGACATGGGAACCGGTAAAGGCTTAGAAAAAGGTACTTATTACCCTCTTTACTCCCGTATAGAAGTAAAAGCAAAGATTCCATACGAGTTCGGAACTTGGATGGCTCTCTGGCTTCGTCACTGTAATGGCGCAAGTACTTTTGAGATTGATTTGCAAGAGTTCTTTGTAAATGACGATCGAAAGGATGCAATGAAAGAAAAAGGTTTTTATTTGCATCAATCTATTCATGGCATGGACTATAATGCAGGATGGAGCAAAGGGAGACCAAAAAACAACTACAATCACAATGACAAAGATGACCGTATAAGAGAGATAGACTTTGATCCTTCAAAGGATTTCCATGTCTATGGTGTACAGATAGATCCAGAACCAGGTGATGCTAAGAATTTAGCTGTAACATTCCTTTTGGATGGAAGAGTAAGATCTGTTTTCCGTACAAAGGCTTATGGATCAAGTGACCCTGCACATCCATATAAATATAATGCACTTTTACAAGAAAACTATTCAAAGTATGGGGAAGACCGTGTTTGGGACGTAGCCATCACAGGACAGGTTGGTGGTAAAGCGTGGAAACCTGATACAGTAATACAACCGAGTATGTATCCATATACAGGATTTGGTGGAACCCTCTATCCTGAATTAAACCCGAAGTATGGAGGTGATATTAATAAGGTCCCTAAGGAATTCGTTACAGAAATCGACTGGTTACGCGTTCATAAAAGAGCCAATGAACTACTTTGGGTTGGTTCTGTACCAGAGAAAAGAAACAAAGAAAACATAGCTTTGGATATTGCTAAAGGTAAGTTTGCCAATATCAAAGCTGGAGATCAGTTGGTAATAGACTTAGAGTTTTTAGATAATAAAGATAATGTAAAACTTGACATCTTTGATAAGAATGGAAGTGCCATCTCTACATTAAAGCCAGAGTTTACAGTTAATGATGCTCAGATGAGTTTTGTTGTTTCAGAGGAACTTTGTAATAAGCTGAAATCTGAGGGGTGCGTACTGAAGGGTCAGAACATCCGTCTGTACACGTTATGTCGTTCGCCAAAAGAAAGTGCTATCTGGAATGGTTTTAAGGAAATTCAGTGGGGAGAGACACTTATTCCTAAGGAGCAATTTGCAGACTTAGGTGTAGGTCAAGAACTTGAAATTGTAGTGAGAGATGTTAAGCCTGGAGCACAGGTTTACTTACGACAGAATACAAAGGTTAATGGTGAGACAAATAGACCTAAACTCTCATTTGATAACCAATACGGTCATATAGTGAACTTGAATGAAGGCAATGATGAAAAGGTTTATACTGTTAAGCTTGATAAAAATGCTATTGATGAGTTAAAGCAAAATGGCTTAGCTGTAACAGGTAAGGGATACTACTTGCGCAGTGTACGTATTGTTGGTAAAAAAACATCAACATCTGTGGACAAGATAGTGAATACGAATCACAGCGATGGTGCAGTTTATGATACTAATGGTGTGAAGGTTAGAGATGCTAATGATAAAGGAAAATTGAATCCAGGAATCTACATTATTAATGGCAAGAAGGTCATAGTGAAATAAGCAATACAAGAGAGAAAGGGTATGCTATTAGTCGAGTAGTTTGTTAGGTCCAATCAATCATTAGAGCCTAAATATATTAAATATTCAGTCGGTGTCATGCCTGTAGTCTTTTGAAAACACTTTGAAAAATATCCCGAATTGGAGAAACCTACCATATACATTACTTCGGAAACAGCAAATTTGCCCTCTCGAAGCAGTACGGCGGCCTTTCGCATACGTATATCTCGAATGTATTCGACTGGTGTTCTGCCCGTCATTTGTTTGACTTTACGATATAACTGCTTGTTCCCTATGCCTATGATTTCCTGCAATCGCGATACATTGAAATCCGAATCGGACATATTCTGTTCTATGGCGCGTGTCACTTCGCTTATCAATCGTTCATCGGAACTTTCCTTTTGCACCATTGTTATCGTACTTTCGTGATGGCTTACATTATTCATTTGAGGTAAAAGGGCTGTTGCTTTGTCGAACGGAAACAAAAGACGGAACACCGTCCCGGACTCTTCCGGCGTGTCGATGTTTATCGTTCCACCGTGTATCTCGGAGAAATCACGTACAAGAGACAAGGAGTTGTCAGTGCGTAAGAACTGATGGAAGGCGAACGGATGTTCTTTCCCGGATATTCTCAGCATGTCGTTTGTAATGGCAAATGCTACGGTCGAACTGTCCATATCGCATGTTATGCGCATCTGTACACGTCCTTGTCCACCTGTCCGTTCTGCGATGAAGCGGAATAAAAGCACGAACATCGAGTTCCAACGCACGACATCGACATTCATCAACAGTTGCGGCACATCGGTATGGAAGTCTGCCGATTGCCCCGCTGTTATCAGATGACAAGCGTTAACCACATCTATCCTCTCCATAGATATTGATGCTCTGCTTTTGTCTTCAAGGTTATCCAAGTCTAAGGACTGTTGTACGAGCATGCAAATATTCTCCGATGAACGGCGGATAGTTTCCAGTCCATCGTGTATGCGGCCGCTTTTTTCATCAGCCATTATGCTGTATACGGGGGCTAAAATGGCGCCCAAAGATGTTTTTAGTTCGTGAGAGAGGCGTGAAAAGAATTTCATTCTTGCTTCAGACTGCCTCATCACCGATTCACGTGCATGGCGTTCTTCGCGCAAACGGCGCTTTACCATGTAGAAATTAACCGTCCATACCAGCAGTCCCAGCACGAAAACGGCATATAAAAGACGTGCCCACAGCGACCAATACCATGGCGGACGAATTTCTATTTTTAAGGAATAGACTTCTGTAGCAATTTTCCCGGCACCGTCGACGGTATAAACAGCGAGCTTGTAATGGCCATAAGGCAGACCGTTATAGGCTATTTCGAGACTTCCAGCACGCATATAGCGAAGCTCATGGTCGCTTCCGGCAAGCTGATAGGCATATACTGACGGTGCACGCAGGTCGAACGGTAGATCAGTAAGCTGCAAAGTGAGATTGTTTTCATCGCTTTCGAGGCTGATATTACCGGTATACGAAACGGCAGTTCCTTTGTTCTGGAACGGCTTTCCATTTACCAACAGGCCCGACAACATCAACTTCGAGGGCTTTGCCGGATAGGAAACGACTGACGGGTCGATAGTCATTAAACCGTCGTTGCCGCCCAAATAGACGCGATGATCGCGTCGGGAAAAATATGCCGTAAAAGGTATGAAATCCACAAAGGGGAAGCTCGAACTTGCCATATCCTTCCCGAAGATGCGGCAGTCGTGGTCGGTGATGACCCACATCTGCCCTTTCATGGCACACATCGACACCACCGCCACGTTATTTCCATAGTTCACGAAACACTTTCGTTGACGATCGAACTTCTCAATGGCGTCATCAAAGCCCACCCACAGATTGCCTTCCGTGTCTGTTTGCAGGCAAGTGGCATTCTTATCGCCGAAAAAACGGCTCACGGAAAAAGTTTCCGGATTTATCCGAACGATACCTTTCCCATACAGCATAGCCCATATCATCCCGTCGCCGTCGGTTGCCAACTGTCCCACATGTATGCCAGGCAGTGCCCGTTTGCTTTCTTTCAGGTGGTAATCGGCCACACAGCGGCCGTCGGAGTTTAACAACCGCTGCTTGTCGATAATGAATATACCGCCCATATAGGCCGAAAACCACAGCCGATATTTTGAATCTTGCACAATATCGTAAGCCCAATTGGTTGAGAAAAGCTTGCTCTTGTCGGTCAGAACAAAGTTACGGAATCTTCCGAAGTTACGTTCATATAGATTGATTCCATGATCGGTGGCCACCCAAAGGTCTCCGTCGGAATCTTCAAAGATTTTTCTTACGCGGTTGTGGGATAGCTTATGAGCTGCATTATCCTGCTTATACCACGCCACATCCTCATATCCTGTCGATGAACGACGAAATCTGATGAGCCCGTTCGTGCCTCCTATCCACGTCAGACCGTAATGGTCTTGCAGCAAAGCATGAAGACAGTTGCCGTCGCCGCTGCCCGTTATGCGGTCGATAGGGGTGAAATCATAAAAACGATGTTGCCTGATAAGCGACAGACCATTGTCTGTTCCCACCCAGATGTTGTGCCATCGGTCGGTCAGAAAAGTCCAAACGATATTGTTGGTCAAAGAGTTGGCATTGCGTGAGTCGTGCATCAAATGTTCCGTCATGTTCTTTCCGTCGAGTGTGTAGAGCCCGTTGTCCGTACCGATGTAAAGTTTTCCCGTCACATCGATGGTGAAAGCTTTGATCGAATTGCCGTCTAAATTCGTTACGGGAGTGAATCTCCGCATGTCGGTGCTGTACAGTGCCCCCTCGGTTCCGACCCAAATGCAGTTTCTACGTCTATCTTCGATGAGCGCATTCACGAGAGGTTGCCTTCCGGAAACGATATTCAGCTTCGCCGTATGGCTGCCTTCGATGATATAAAGGCCGTTGATAGTACCCACTAAAATAGCTTTTGGCATTTGTAAGAGGGCATATACGTTTGCTGTAATGCCTTTGTGTCGGGTCAGTCGGCCTGTAGTTATATTCAGTGAATAAAGCCCTTGTGCCGAACCGAGCAGTAATTGGTCGTTCGTTTTCAATATTGCTCGAATATCGTGAGGACTCTTTATCCCTTTGGAAATATAATGTCCGGTGCGCAGGTTGTACACTAACAGTCCGTTATCACTACCTGCGAATATGGTGTCGCCTGCTATCAAAAGACAGTGAATGCGTGTGTTTTCGCGCTTGTGGGGTTCGAAATGTGGATAAGAACGATAGCCGTCATAACTGTAAAGTCCTTTTTCGGTGCCTGTCCAAACTATTCCCGATGCGTCTTGAGCGATTCCGCAGACCGTCGAGGCATTGCCGATGACAATGTTATCGAAATGTTTTGCGTGTCCTATAGCGACAATTAAAAGCAATACCGATAGTATTTTATATTTCAGTATCATAGTTTTCATGTTTTCAAAGTGCAAAGATAAGTATTTTATCGCAAACCTTTGGTTTGGGGTAAGAATTACTTCAAGCCCATACGATTACTGTTTTGAGAGTATTCGGGTTATTGTTTGTATATTCAAACTTAGCCTTTCGAAGTTGCTGACTTATCCTTTTCCTATCGATTTGTTCACCTATAAGACCTCTTTACCGAGAATGGAATAAATGGTTCTTCCGTTAAATGCGTAGATTGTTAATAGAATAAGATTAATCCACATACATAGTATGATTACCCTCAATTAGATTGTTTTACAAAGGGGGGAATAAACTATATAATAAAAATAATTAGATGCGATGGCTATCTGTATTTTACAAACAACTTATTCCCTTATTAGTTGAAATTTGTAAACTATTTTTATCCAGTTCAAAACCAATACATGCTCTTTTAGCTTCTAAAAGACGCCCAATTGGCTTGCAAAAGATGCCCTTTAAGACGCTTACTAACGCCCTTTTGAAGTCCAATAAAGCACCTTTTACTTTACTACTTTATAACTAATTGATTTCCTTATGGATACAAACCAATTACTTGTATGTGTTTTTGCTGTTATTTATAGCGTTTTTATTTGAAAATATGTAATTATTTTTCAAGACCTTGTTTGCAGATTTTTGAAACCTTAAAGTGAAAAGTTTTTCAATGAAAGAGGATGTTAATAGGATAGATAGTTGACTGTCTTAGCTATGTTTTTGTTTAATGAGTAACTTCGATTCTTCCGTTAAAGCAATACGAAAAGCGTCTACACATTTAACGGAAAAACCGAATAAATGGGAGGTAAAAGGGATTCGGAAATAAACTTTCGGCTCATGGAAAGGCGAAAATCTGCATTTTGTCTATTATGTATTTTGATTTGTCCGATTTGTTATCCGCATGTAACGAGCATTGTATTAACTTTGCCGAAGTGTTATTTTGTCGTTTAATTAAAAACCTAACGCGATATATAAATGAATTTGACCTTAAACAAAATCAGGACAAAGAGCGTTCTCGCACTCTTGTTTATGATTGCTGCGGTTTCCATTCGAGCCGCTGCCCAAACGCGAGACATTATTGGAAACGTATCCGATGCCGTTACTGGTGAGCCTCTTATCGGAGCCACGATCATGGCTGTGGGTAGCCGTCAGGGGGCGGTGACCGATACGGAAGGCAACTTTACACTCTCCTTGTCGAAAGATATAAAGACGGTAACTGTGTCTTATGTGGGCTACATCTCTAAGACATTGCCAGTCATTGGCAATATGAGGATAAAGCTTCAGCCTGACAATAAGATGCTGTCGGACATCGTTGTCATCGGCTACGGTACTGTTCGGAAGAGCGATCTCACCGGTTCGGTGTCCACAATCAAAAGCGAAAACTTCAACAAAGGAGCGATCAGTTCGCCCGAACAATTGATTAACGGTAAGGTGGCGGGCCTTCAAATCATGTCGAACAGCGGTTCTGCCACAGCCGGTTCTACCATACGCGTGCGCGGAGGGGCATCTCTTAATGCAAGTAACGACCCGCTTATCGTCCTCGACGGTTTACCTTTAGAGCAGGGAGGCATATCGGGCAACACCGGAAACTTCCTCAGTCTCATCAATCCGGCGGACATTGAGAGCATGACTGTATTGAAGGATGCATCTTCGACGGCCATTTACGGCTCGCGTGCGAGCAACGGTGTGATTATCATTACGACCAAAAAGGCGCGCGACGGACGTGTTTCAATCAACTTCAATACCACCAATACGCTGCAAACATGTACCAAGTTGGTCGATATGCTCGACCGTAATCAGTTCGTAGAGCTTATCAATCGCGAGGGTACTGCTGCTCAACAGGCTCTTTTAGGTACCGCTTCGACTGATTGGAACGACGAAGTTTATCGCACGGCATTCGGCACGGACAATAACCTGAGCATTGCCGGCAAGCTGTCAAAGGGACTCCCTTTCCGCGTGTCGGTGGGATATCTCAATCAAAGTGGGCTCATTCGGAAGGACAATATCGGCCGTTGGACAGGCAGTGCGGTTATCAATCCGAGTCTCTTCGATGACCATTTGCGGCTCACGTTCAATGTGAAAGGTACACTGAATCACAACTCTTTCTATAATGGAGGGGCGATTTGGGCTGCCGCCACTTTCAATCCCACTTTGCCGGTGTATATGGATAACCGGACCTATGGGGGCTACAATGAGGCTTTGGACAATACCGGTATGCCGGTGAACGGCGGCGTACGGAATCCGAAAGGATTGGTTGAACAATACGAATCGACAAGTGATGTAAAACGATTTGTGGGCAGTTTCGATGCGGATTATAAGCTTCACTTCCTTCCGGAAATTAAGTTGCACGCTACAATGGGCATCGATGAGGCTAAAGGAGAAGGCAAAGTGTATGTCCCGGTGACTGCTGCGGAATATTATACTACGTTCGGACGCAATTACAACTACGGTCCGCAGCACAATATAAATCGTCTTTTGACACTCTACGCCAATTATAATAAGGACTTCGAGAGCATCAAAAGCAATGTCGATGCAACTGTTGGATATGATTACCAGTATTGGAAAAGCACCTCTCCGTTTTACAATGTAATCAATGGAAAAGGGGAAACTTACTCTGAAGTTAAGGCCTCGGATAATCGTCATGTGCTTCTTTCTTACTACGGACGTTTGAACTTTGCTTACGACAGTAAGTATTTGCTCACTGCAACAGTACGCCGAGACGGTACATCCCGCTTTTCCCGGGATACTCGATGGGGCACGTTTCCTTCGATAGCGTTGGGCTGGAATATTGCACGTGAAAACTTTTTGAAAGATAATAAGGTACTTACCAATCTCAAACTGAGGGTCAGTTATGGTGTGACGGGGCAGCAAGACGGTATCGGAAACTATACTTATCTGCCTGTTTACACTTACGGACAGACAGGTGCGGAGGCGCTGTTCGGGAATGAATATATCAAGACTTATCGCCCCGAAGCATACGTCAGCAATTTAAAATGGGAGACGACAGACTCTTGGAACTTCGGTTTCGACTTCGGATTATGGGAAAATCGTATTAGCGGAAGTTGCGATTTCTACACGCGGAAAACAAAAGATTTACTTGCAACAGTGCCCTCGGCGGCCGGTACTAACTTTACAAAGAGCATTCTAACCAATGCCGGTAACGTCGACAGTCACGGCATAGAGATTACTCTAAACGCAACTCCTGTAAAGACAAAGGATTGGCAATGGGATTTGAGTTACAACTTCACATGGCAGAAAATGAAAGTAAAGAACCTCTCGTTGGTGAAAAGTGGCACTGTGACTAACGTATTAGTAGGTCCTTCGATCGATGCTTACCAGTTCCAAGTACTTACCGAAGGTTACGAACCTTATATGTTTTATGTATATCATCAACTGTATGATGAAAACACAGGAAAGCCTGTTGAGGGTGCGTATGCGGACTTGAACGATGATGGGGTGATTAATTCGGCCGACTTATATCGCTACCATTCGCCTGCTCCCAAATACATTATGGGACTCAGTACGTCATTCCGCTTTCACCGGTTGACGCTCGGTATGAGTTTCAGAGCTAACATCGGCAACTACGTTTACAATGCAATGGCTATGAATACGGGGGCTTGGGAGACGGTGAGCTATAACTCTTATCAGCTCAACAACGTGCATTCAAGTTACTTGAATACCGGATTTAAAGTGCGACAGCACCTCTCCGACTACTATATAGAGAATGGTTCGTTTCTGAAACTTGACAATTTAAACCTCAGCTACGACTTCGGACGCATCAATAAGTGGGTTTCGGTGAGCTTATCGGCCATGATTCAGAACGTGTTTTGTATCACTCGATACACCGGCGTGGACCCCGAAGTACCCAACGGTATGGATAATTCATTCTATCCACGCCCCCGAACATTCTCGTTAAGCGTGGGATTGCAATTCTAAAAAAATCGAATCAACAGCAAAGAATATGAAAACGAAATATATCATTACAAGTGTTTTGGCCGTAACAGCCATCTCATTGGGCAATATTTCCTGTACGGACGATCTTAATCAGTTCCCTCATACGGAGACAACATCTAAGGAAGTGTACACTAATCTTTCAAATTATAAAGCGGTATTAGCCAAACTTTACACTTCGATGGTGGTCAACGGACAAGGCAAAGGAGGCGAAAATGCCGACCTAAGTTCAAATAACGGGCAGGATTATATGAGATGTTGGTTCAATTTACAAGAGTGCGGAACGGATGAAATGGCAAGTACGTGGCTCTCAGGCGACAAGACCGGTGACATCACCTATTTGTCTTGGGATGCCAACGATCCGTGGGTTGCCGATATGTATTACCGTATTTACTATAACATAGCTTTGTGCAACGAATTCTTGCGCAACTGTTCTGAAAGCACAATCAGCTCTTATGGCGAGAGCGAACAGCGGGAGTTACGGCTTTTCAGGGCAGAAGCGCGCTTCCTGCGGGCGTTGTTCTATTATCATGCCTTAGATCTTTTCCGTAACATTCCCTTTGTTTCAGAGAACGATCCGGTGGGCAGTTACGTGCCGCCTCGATATACTCCGGTTCAAACTGTAGCTTTCATCGAAAGCGAACTCAACGAGATTGCCCCCTTGATGTACAGTGCAAGAGAGTGTCCCTACGGTCGCGCATCGCGCGGAGCGGCCTATACGCTGTTGGCAAAGCTTTACCTTAATGCCGAGGTTTATACCGGCACAGCCCGTTACAGCGATTGTATCGTAGCCTGCAACAAAGCGATTGCGGAGGGCTATACGCTTGAAAGCGATTATGCAAAGCTGTTTAATGCCGACAATAACAAGCGAACAAATGAAATCATCTTTGCACTTCCGGTCGATGCGGAGCACACCGTGACGTGGGGAGCAACCACTTATATAATATGTGGAGAGGTAAGCAACACCTCCGCAAACCAAAAACCGGAAGACTACGGGGTAAAGAACGGATGGGGAATGTATCGTGTTCGTGGCGAGTTACCCGATAAGTTTGAAGATGAAAGCGCCGATACACGATTCAGATTTTTCACAACCAATCAGACAAGATACCTCGAAACGATAGATAATCAGACAAACGGCTACTTCTCGGAGAAGTGGAGTAATCTTACTGACGACGGACAAACGCCTTCCAATACGGTTAACGGCGGCGTCAATACGGATTATCCTCTCTTCCGTTTGGCTGATGTTTATCTGATGTATAGCGAAGCCGTGGTGCGCGGCGGAACCGGAGGTACGCTGTCGCAAGCGCTCGATTATGTCAACCGATTGCGGCGTCGAGCTTATAAAAGTAATGCCGGCGATATAAAGGAGCGACAGTTGACCAAGGATTTTCTTATCGATGAACGTGCCAGAGAGCTCTATCTGGAGGGGGTAAGACGTACCGATCTGATCCGGTTCGGACTCTTCACCACGTCAAAGTATCTTTGGCAGTGGAAAGGCGGTACGAAAAACGGGATGGCGGTGGATAGTAAATACAATGTTTATCCTATCCCGACGAGCGAGCTGACCGCAAATCCTAATCTGTATAATGAAAACTATTAAACGACAAATAATATGAAGATGATATTCAGAAACATTATTCTGGCGGTGTTGACAGTCGTAGGTTTGGTTGCCTGCGATAAGGAAGGAGACAACGTTTATCTGCGCGGTTTCGGGCCTTCGGAGCTCATTGCCACTGCCACCGATGTGGTGATAACCAGTTCGAACAATAAATCGGTCGTGCTTTCACTTGCTTGGCAGAACCCGATTTTGCTTTCGAGCGACAACACTAAAAAAGCAACGGCAGGCCTGTTGACAACCTACTTGCAGATTTCCGATACCGAATCGTTCGACAAAGTGGAAGAAAGTACGGAGACAAATCTTTCCAAAGCGTTCACCGGAGCAGACCTTAATGCCATCGCAAAGAAACTCGGACTGGGCTCTGGCTCCTCTTCTGCGCTTTATTTTAGAATCTGCAGCACTGAAGGAAATAATATTCCATCTGCTTATAGCAATGTTTGTAAAGTCAATGTAACTCCGTTCACCATCCTCATGAACAGCCTTTCTGTACTCAGTAAGGCTAAAAGCGACACTCTGGCGACCCTTTATTCGGATAGCGAGAACGGCATCTATACCGGTTTTATGAAAGCTTCGGCATGGCAGAACTGTTGGTTTGCCGAAAACGACGGCACCGTTTGGGGCAACTATGCGGTAGAAGGACACGCCTTTGAGTTGTCCGATGCGTCGGATGCATGGAACTGTTGGTTTGCCGATGGGAGCGGTCAATGGTATGTGACGGTAGATACGAAAGAACGAATGTGGAGCGCTTTGAACATCAAAGAGCTGTTGTTGAACGGAAACGCTATGCAATATAACGACAAAAGCGACAGTTGGACATTCGTGATCAAGACTTCCGAGGACAACGCACCTCTTGAATTGACGGCGAAAGTATTAGAGTTTAACGCCCGAACGGGTACAGATAAGCCTGTAGAGAAAACTCTTGACTTCGCCATGAGTAACGGTTTGGCAGCCATCAGCGACCATTCGGCTGCCGTGAGCATTGCCAAAGCGGGCTTATATACCGTTATCGTGACCATCGACAAGCATGCCCGATTAGCTTATCAGATAAAAGCGGGCGACCAAACCGTTGTTACTCCCGAAACACCAGCAATGCCCGCACAACTTTATATGTACACTTCGGACGGCTCGAAAAGGCTTACTACACTCCAAAAGTTAAGCAAGGGCATTTATCAAGGCGTTTACCGACCCGCTCAATGGGAGAATTTCAAGATTGCGGATATGGAGAATAATGTATGGTATGGTAGCGATCCGAGCGATCTTTTTACACTTTCGACCGCTGACGGGAACTGGAATATCTGGTTTAAGGACGATTTTGCCGTCGGCGACGAGTTGACGGTCACGCTCAATCTCAATACGATGAAATGGCAATATGAAAAGAAATAAATTCCAAGTATTAATCCAAATCGAAATCAACAAACAATGAAAAGAATTTTTTCAAAGATATCTCTCATCGCAACAGTAGCGCTCTTTACCCTCGCAAGTTGCGGAAACGACGATGCGGTAACGCCTCAAACCGCTCCCATTTACGACATGTCGGGCTTCGTAAAAGGCGCAGACGTGAGCTGGCTCACGGAAATGGAAGCGAAAGGTACGAAATTTTACGATGCCGATGGCAGGGAACAAGAGTGTATGAGCTTGTTGCGCAGCCTCGGAGTGAATGCGGTCAGACTGCGGGTGTGGGTCAATCCGGCCAACGGATGGAATGCTAAGCAAGACGTTCTTACGAAAGCATGGCGTGCAAAACAGCTCGGTTTCCGTATAATGATAGACTTTCATTACAGCGATACATGGGCGGATCCAGGTCAACAGATTGTTCCTGAAGCATGGAAGAAATACAGTTCGGACGAGATGAGGCAGGCTGTGGCCGACCATACGGTAGAAGTTTTGACTGCATTGAAAGCCAAAGGCATCGATGTGGAATGGGTTCAGGTGGGCAATGAGACTCCCGATGGTATGCTATATGATGTCGGTCGTGCTTCGAAGAGCATGTCCAGTTACGCCAAACTTGAACTTTCGGGTTACAATGCAGTGAAATCGGTTTATCCGGAAGCGAAAGTCATCGTGCATTTGGATAAAGGTGACAATCTCAGACGTTTTACATGGCTCTTTGACGGTTTGAAAGCGAATGGCGGAAAATGGGATGTCATAGGCATGTCGCTTTATCCCGAAGACTCCAACTGGCAAGAGTTGACTGCCAACTGTTTAAGCAATGTGAAGACATTACAGGCACGTTATAACACCGAAGTGATGATATGCGAGGTAGGGATGTCGTGGGACAGCGCCAATGCGAAAGCATTTATGACGCAAATAGTGAATGGATGCAGGGCTATAGACAAATGTCTGGGTGTTTTCTATTGGGAACCTGAATGTTATAATGGTTGGAACGGTTATACAAAAGGGGCTTTTGACAACCGTGGGAGACCTACCAATGCACTGAGTATATTCAAACCGAAAACTGCAACAGCCGATATTTAATCTGATAAAACTTAATTTAAAAGATACGGATATGAGACATCTTTTGATTACGCTCTTGTGTTTTATGGCAACGCTTGTCATGCAGGCTCAACGCTATTTGGGAGGCGACATCTCGTTGTTGCCGACTTATGAGGCTGCCGGCACTAAGTATTATGACGATAAAGGTAGGGAGATGCCGCTGATGAAGTTGGTCAAAAAGCAAGGCGGATGGAACACCATGCGCGTTCGTCTCTTTGTTGATCCGCAATATGCGAGCAGCGAACATAAGGGCGAAGGAGTTCTTCAAGATCTCGATTACGTGGTGAAGCTGGGCCGGAAGATAAAGAGTGAAGGTTTCAAACTGATGCTCGACCTGCATTATAGCGACACTTGGGCCGATCCGGCCAAGCAATTTATGCCGCAACGATGGCTCGATACCCCCGTCAAAGTATTGCCCGACTCGGTTTATCGTTATACGGCGGATGTCTTGAGAACGATGGGAAAAGCCGGCGCTATGCCCGATTTCATTCAAGTGGGTAATGAAATTAGCTACGGTATGATGTGGAATGCAGGCAAGATAGACCCGTGCAAGGACGATAATTGGGATATGTTCGTATCGCTGTTGAAAAGCGGTGTGCGTGCATGTCGTGAGGTTTGTCCGGATGCGAAGATTGTTATTCACACCGAAAGAGCAGGGGAGTGGGCTGCGACAAAAGGCTTTTACGAGAGGCTGACCAATCGTTTCAACGTGGATTACGACATCATCGGGCTGAGCTACTATCCCATGTGGCACAACCGCCTCTCCGTTCTCGGTGCTACCCTCGACTCTTTGGCAGTGTTGTTTCCTGCAAAAAAGGTGATGATAGTCGAGACCGCATTCTACTATTCGCATGAAAACGATGTGTGGATCAAAGAGGCTGACCAGCATGGAGAACTCTATCCGATTTCCCCTGAAGGCCAAGCAGCGTTCACGCGAGAGCTTGTCGATGAGTTGAAACGCCATTCTAATGTGACCGGTCTCCTTTGGTGGTTTCCTGAAGAGAATGCTTGCGGAAACAATGTTATCAAGAGTTGGATAAACAGAGGATTGTTCGACAACCGCACCGGGCGTGTCTTGCCGGCCTTGAAAGAATTATCCCGTTTCAAATAAGAAATGGGTATAATGAGATTTGAGGTAAATAACAATTACATATATATAGCAATTGTGTTAAAGGGAGTTGTATCAACACAGTCAGTTGGTACAACTCTTTTTTAAGTAACACTTTTATATATACCCCAGTTCGGAATAAGCCTGAGAACAACCCAAGGCTTATCCCCAACTGGGGTAATCCATATATCAGTTTTCCTGGTAATCTGACTTAGATTGCACTGCATTTTGAGTCAAATCACATGGTGAAATGACTCAAATTGCGAGGCAATTCAATACAAATTGCAACGCCATGACTATGCCTAAATTTACTTCACACTTTTTTGGTTATTGTTACTGAATTGGTTTACACATTCTTTACTTGCTTCCTGAACAGTTTTACAACCTCATGGAAACGTTCATAGTATGATAAATTCCACCGAAAGAAGTGATATTCTCGTTTTTAATTGCTACCTTTGCCATGTCAGTTTTTTGCTTACTTGTTATGTTTACAGCACCAAGATAGGTGAAATTTCTGACATATTCAAGTGTTTTGAGAACTTTGTTTCTCAGACACTTGGAGTTTTTACAAGAAATAATGCTGCGGAATTAAGGAGATTCAAAAAAATTAGCTAACATTTGCGCAATGTAAATCGTAGTCATCATGGCAAAGGAAAAAGAAATAAACAATATCAATCGCATCAAGGCAGTTCTGGCTGACAAGATGAGGACGAACAAGTGGCTTGCAGAGCAGCTTGGCGTTACTCCTACCACCGTTAGCAAGTGGTGTACAAACGACAGCCAGCCTTTGTTGGAAACACTGGTGAAAATAGCGAAACTACTGGAGTGTAAAATCTCTGATTTGGTGAGGATTGAGTAAATAACATCACCTATAGTCCCAAAAGAAAATGGAATAATGAAACTTCCCGATAGAATAAATGAAATAATAGAAGAACTTAAAGACCAATACTTAGAGGAAGATAGATGTAATCGCCCTTGGATTATTGGCTTCAGCGGAGGTAAGGACTCTACAGCTCTACTTACGTTGACATGGATTGCTCTGCAGCAATTGAAGGAAGCAGGGTATCGTTTGCTGCGTCAAGTTTATGTAGTGTGCAATGATACAATGGTTGAGAATCCGGTTATCGAGGAATATGTTACTGTTGTACTTGATACCATCCGTAAGGCAGTCAAAGAACAGGAGCTGCCTGTGTCTGTAGCGACGACAACTCCAGAGTTGGAAGATACTTTCTGGTGCTGTGTAATTGGTAAAGGATATCCTGCGCCGAATAATTCATTCCGTTTCTGTACGGAGAAAATGAAGATTAAGCCTACATCAAAATTTATCACAGACCAAGTGGCAGCAGATGGAGAGGCAATTGTGCTTGTCGGTACTCGACTGACAGAAAGCCAACAGCGTGAAAGATCTATCCGTCGTCACGAAATTAAAGGGCACAGACTTTCTAAGCATCCACTTAATCCGAATACATTTACCTATGCTCCCATAAAGGAACTGATGTTGGAAGAAGTTTGGTGGATTATAAATGCCATTCCTTCGCCGTGGGGTTTTGACAACAAAGTCTTGTTCAAAATCTATCTTGATGCATCGGCAGATGATTACGAATGTCCGACTGTGGTAACCGATGATAGTCACCGTTCTTGCGGTCAGAGTCGTTTCGGTTGCTGGATATGTACAGTGGTAAAAGAGGATAAGTCTATGTCTGCACTCATAAAAAATGGTGTTGAATGGATGAAGCCACTGTTGGATTTCCGAGATCGCCTTATAGCTAATCGCAATGTTTCCGATTATCGCTGCGAGACCAGACGTAATGGTCAAAGAGCTGTTGATGAAAATGGACACAAAATGGGTAACTATACGATGGAGTATCGCGTCCAGTTGTTAAGAGAGTTGCTCACTGTGCAAAAAGAGACCCAAGACTACCGTTCGAGTATTGATTTGATTACTAATCAGGAACTCATTGCAATACAGGTGATTTGGTATCGTGACGGTAATTTTACAACTACCGTAAATGATATCTACAACGAGGTATATGGTTATAACATTCCTAATACTACAATAGGTCTTCAGGAACGCTTGCTACTTGAAAAAGCTTGTTCAAACAATCGTAATCATTACCAATTGATACAAGAGCTACTGGCCTTGCAGAAAAGCAAAGTTCTACTAATGAGAAAATATGGACTTGCTACTGATTTGGAGGCTCGTCTGGAATCATTCATAAAGGAGGAGAATCCGTGATAATCAGAAGCATTACACTAAATAATTACCGCCTATACAAAGGTAAGAATACGTTGTTCTTTTCGTCAGACGATGAAAAGAACATCATGCTTATATCGGGTGAGAACGGCTTCGGTAAGACTACCTTCCTCCATTCATTGATTTGGTGCTTGTATGGCAAGTTGATGACAGAGGTAGAGGTCGAAGTGCGAAAGGATATAAACAGCAATGGATATATAGCTTTCTTGCGCAGCAACATGAATAATGAGGTCTTAACTGAATCAGATAAAGTGGTTGGTGATGAAAACCTCCAGCTGATAAAGAAGAAAGGATATACGCCTGACACAGAACATTTGAAGGAGTTTACAACATATTCCGTAACTATAGAGTTCACCGAGGTTGTGATTCCTTCATTACCATGTACATCCATAAAGATTACTCGTTCTTTCGATGTTATACAAGAGAAAGAAAATGTGGAAATACTTATTGATGGCATGCAAAATGAATTAACCAATGAAATTGGGCCTGACGTATTCATCAATGACTTTATCCTTAACAAGGATATTGCACGCTTTTTTTTCTTTGACTCAGAGCAGATTGTGGCATTAGCAGAAACTGGTAGTGTCAGCGATCGCCGTAAGCTGTGCTCAGCATACAATGAGGTACTAGGTGTAAGAAAGTACGAAGATCTAAAGAAGAATCTGGAGAATGTTCGTCTTCGTTTTCGTCGTAAGTCATCTGACACCGAGGGAAGAGAAAAACTACAAAAATTGTTGGATAAACAAGAAACTCTGAACTCTCAGATGGATGACAATAAAGCGGAAACCGCTAAGCTTGAAACTGAAATCAAAGGATTGAGAGAGCATGATGCAGAGTATCAGATGCAATTGATGCGTGAAGGTCAGAGTACAACAGTCTCTGAGATTGCACGTTTAGAGTCTCTAATAGCTACACTTAAAACGAAGGATGAAGAATACAAGAAAACCCTAAAGGTGTACTTGGACTATGCTCCCATTGCTATCACGGGAAGCCTTCTCAATGAAACCAAGGAACAGTTGGAGGCTGACTATAAGAAGCGAAAAATAGCTAATCATCAGCACAGTAGGAATCTTATTGTTTCAGAATTTTCCTCGGAAGTGTTGCAACTTTTAGAGAAGTTGCCTATAGACAATAAGTTATCTATGCAATTCAAGGAAGGCATTGATGGTATCGTGGCAAAATACTATGAAGAGGAATCATCGGATGAAACCTTGCTGGTTCTTTCTGAATACGATTACGAGGAGTTTATGGCTATCTATGGCAATATCACGACTACATATAAGTCTGAGTTTGCCAGATTAGCTGATGACTACCGAAAAAACAAGCAGGTGCTTGAGCGTAATTCACGTCGTCTGTCTAATATCAACAGCAAAGAAAGTGATGAGCTTATCAAGCGACTTCGTGCGGAAAAGAATCAGCTCGAAGAGCAAATCACTCAAAAGGATTTGACACTGCGCCAGAAACATGAGGAATATGGGACTTTGAATCAAGAACTTGCTACAGTTAGTAAGCAAATAAGCGAGCTGAGCAAGAAGGTAAGTTTGGATGATAGCGACGCAAAGAAAGACCAGGTCGCTGCTGCACTTATTGATGAGTTGTCTTCATTCCTCGTTTCGCTTAAACAGGAAAAGAAATATTCGCTGGAGCGAAGAATCAAGTCTATACTAAATAGCCTGATGCATAAGGAGGACTTCATCGGTAGAGTTGAAGTTGTAATAAATGGAGAAGATATGGATATTGAGCTTTACACAACGGAGAATACTCGTATCAATAAGGATTCATTGTCAAAGGGTGAACAGCAGCTCTATGCAACGTCAATTCTTAAAGCACTGGTTGATGAAAGCGGTATTCAATTCCCCGTGTTCATTGACTCTCCATTGCAGAAATTTGACAAGAGCCATGCTGCCAAGATTATCACCGAGTTCTACCCACAGATATCTAAGCAGGTCGTATTGTTTCCTCTGTTATACAAGGAACTGACTCTGGAGGAATATGAAATCATGAAGCCTTTAATCAGTGCTACATACTTGATAGAAAATGATACTACGCATTCATACTTCACACAAGTCCCTGTTGCAGAGTTTATAAAAGGATAGAACCTATGTTTACGCAGATTAAAACAAGTGCAAAAAATAAAGAAGCCGTGACTATCCTAACACGGAAATTCGGCTTGGGAGCAGAGAATGTGATAGCGAGAATTGCTATTGCATGTTCTCTGCAGAGCGGAACTAAGTTTTCGCCTTTAGAAATTAAAGATTCAGGAGGTAAGGAATACACAAAGAAAGTTCTCTTTGGTAATCTCTATCCTGTATATGCAGCTATAATGTGCAAGCACTATGGTATCCGCATGTCAGATAAAGACTTGCCCAGATACTTCAAGCTTCACCTTGACGATGGATTAGAAAGAATCATGGATGATGTAAAGGATAATCCTAACTTGGTGGGCTTTGATTACTTATTTGACAAAATTGAATTAGGACTAAATACAATATGTTGAAAACAATGAATATAAGTCTCTTTAAGATGATGACTGCAGGTTATCTATCTGCAGAGGCTTATTCTGTGCTTAAACCTAAAACTCATTTGAGCGACCTGAGCATGGACGATTTACCATTGCTTCCTTGCAACGTTGCTATGGAAATAAAACGTCTGTGTGAAGATAAGGTAATCAAGAAATCTATCCTTGGATTAGCACAGATGGAAGAATGGATAAGTAATGATGACAAGCGTCTTTATGATCTATTGGATTTACTTTTGTCATCATCAACTGATAAGATAAAACAATTCCTGTCAAGCACAGGATCGAGATATTTTTTGCTGAATTATGTCTTTAGCGATAAAGACACCCTCAGCACTCAGGCATTTACTAGCCAAGATAATATAGGAGATGTTACGTCTTTTATTATCAAGTGTGAAGATGCCTTTGCTTACTTATTCGCCACTGGTGAAATAGAGCCTAATCTAATACCTAAAAAGCCTATGTCTTATAGCGACTACACTAATACTACTGAAGCAACTGATAATTCAGTTGTTGAAGAGGCTGCTGAAACGTATTCGGTACGA
Source organism: uncultured Prevotella sp. (assembly GCA_963550695.1). Classification (GTDB taxonomy): domain Bacteria; phylum Bacteroidota; class Bacteroidia; order Bacteroidales; family Bacteroidaceae; genus Prevotella. The sequence continues at coordinate 21,597 of CAUVDL010000030.1, forward strand.
GAACGCACCCAAGAATGACAGTATATCCAGTAGATAAAGATGCCGTATCACCTAAGAATGAACATCTCAGAAAATATGTTATAATACTCAGTCAACTGACTGAAGATGAGTTTAAGCCATTCAAGAGATTCGTTGAAAGTCAGCTATACAATACCCCTGTCAGAACCAACAATGGTATCAAATTTGTTGGAATACATGAGTTCTGTGTGAACTACTTGTTTGCTGCTGATGAAAAACTGATGTCCATACGAAATTTTGGAAAGAAGTCCGTATACGATTTTGGTTTGGTAAGGCAGACTATTATTGATTATTTGTCAACATCTTAGACAGTCATGGCTCTGGGATTGAAGCGATAGACGACATCGTAACTTCTATATCTGAAGAAGTTGAGAATGAGCAGATTCAGTTGACCCTCTCACTCAAGGAAAAATTAGGTGACACCCAGTATTCGATATTGGGTAAGATGCTTTGTGACCTGATTCAAAACATATCTGTGCGCTCAAGAAATGCTGTTACAAAATACAAAGGGGATTTCATTGAGGATTTTGTTCATAAGAACAAGAGTGTCATAGCACTTAAAAATATCGGTCGTAAAAGTTCTGAAGAGATTGAAGAAGTTATCAAGAAACTCAAAGAATATGTAGATAAGGCTCTCAAAGAGGGAGAACTTTCACCAGAGAAGCTTCAAGTAATGGAGCTTCAAATGCTTTATGGATATTGTTTGGATGAATTTGTTCTTCAATATTTTAGTTCGCATGGACACGTACCGATGTTTCATATTCTTGAGAACTGGATAAAAGGTCAGAAGGGTAAAGAATGGAGTATTTTTAATTCATGCTGTTCGATTTTCGCAGATAACGAAAAGAAAACCTTGGATGAATTAGCAGAAGAGAATAAACTCAGCCGAGAACGGTGTCGTCAATTGTGCGTCAAGGCCATAAAGCAACTTCATACGATTGACAGTGATGAGTTGGCTGCCCCTTCCATCAATTATTCAAAGATAATCTCAGACAAGAACGAATGGAGCTATATCTATGAAACAATATCTGATAAAAATCTGCTGGATTTAAGCTCGGTTAAGTCTTATATTGCCGAGGAGAAATGTGACCTAACCAAAGAATTTTGTTTCCTCATAGTGAGCATTGTTTTTGAGAATGAGTTTTCTGTAGTTGGTCGTGAGTTAATGAGTCTTCCTACACGAGCAAAGCAAAAATGGACTAACACATATCTGGTAAAACGAGAATATACAGAAGCATTTTGTTTTAACGAATTACCAATACTGATAGAGGAAACCGAGGAAAGGCTAACTGATGACATTGAAGTCGATGCTGAGCAATTGGCAATCGATACCTTCTTTATGGCCTGGAATGACTTTGACACTGATAAGGTATGGGAGGTTTCTGATATCTTGTCGCATATCTTAATTCAAGAATTCGGAAAAATCCCCAATGAGAATTTCCAATTCACACTCGAGGGTAAGAAGACTGTCAATGCAACAGATGTTATATATGGCATTCTACACGCTAATGGTGACCCAATGAATGTTGATGATATCTTTGAACAATTAGATAAAATCCTGCCTAATAGATACAAGTCATCGGCAAGCATAAAGACACTAATAGCAAGCGACCCTCGTATATGTGTGGTCGGTACCGCTAATCTTGTTGGACTATTAGAGTGGCAACATGTCAAAGTGGGAAGTATCCGAGATATCATAGTTCAGTATCTATCAAAGTTTAATGAGCCAGTGCAGGTTGCAGATATTATAGAACATGTGCAACAGTACCGAGATAGTTCGGAAAACAGCATACGTTCTACCATGTGCAGCGGTGATCAGTTTGTTCAATTTAGTGGTGGACTCTATGGACTGAAAGATAAAACATACGCATCGTGGTATGACCTTCCAGAGAAAAGGCACAGCTTTGCTCTTAGAGTAAATGATTTAGAGGTTTTCCTTAGAGATAATCTGCACTTCCCATTTTGCAGCTCAAGTGATTCACGAGAGAATAGTCTTTACATTTGGTGGAGAAGAATCCAAACAAGTGACGACCTTTCAGATGAACAGAAAGAAGAAGTCCGAAGGATTGTAGACCAATACAAGGATTATCCTACAACTCGACGAGATAATGAATGGAATGAGTTATATAAGAATTATAAGGCATTCCTGCTGAATCACGGGCGCAAACCGCTACCCAGCAATCAGCACGAGCGATCACTATACAGTTGGTTCGAGAAATGTAGTGAGGATTTCATGGATGGAAATCTAACTTCCGCCAGAGAAAAAATGTATATTGAACTTTGTAATTTGTTGTAAGATGCTATTAGATAAAACATTTCATCATATATATTCAAAGTCTGATTTGCACAGACCTATAGAGTTTTGCTTACAAGCTCTTAGTAACAGCATCAGATTAGATTTAGGCTTGGGTTATTTCAGCTCAGCCAGTTTCAATGTGCTCTCTCATGGAATGGCACATTTCATCGCTAACAATGGTGTAATGAACTTGTACATCAACAAGTACATCAGTAGTGAAGACTATGCTTTGTTAAAAGGCGATTATGATGAAAAGTTTGATAAAGAACTTGCAACTTCGTTTATCAAACTGAAGAATACATTTGACAAACGCGATGAGCATTTTTTTAAATGTCTGGCTTATCTTATGGCGACGAATAGAGTCAATGTCAAGATAGTAGTTTTGACAGATGGTGGTCTGCCTCACGAGAAATATGGCATTTTCACAGATGAGTGCAACAACAAAATCCATTTTACGGGTTCAATGAACTTGACTGCTGCCGCTATTCTTGGCAATCTGGAGACTGTGGAGTGTACTTGTTCATGGAAAGGTGATGACAGCTGGGATAAGGTTTTGTCACTGGAAAAGCATTTCTATAAAGTGTGGAATGGAGATTGCGAAGGAGTTAAGGTATATGAAGCGAAGCATTTCTGTAATCAGATTATGACCTCATATCCCAATCAAGATCCTGACAATCTCTTGCGTAAGGAGCAGGAGTTCTTGGCTACATATAATCAGCAAAAATCGGATTCGATTGTTTCCACAGACTCCCCACATTTTCCTTCTAAATACAAGGATGGTGCCCGCCCTTATCAGGAGGAAGCATACAAAGCTTGGGTAAACAACGGGAAGCAAGGTATATTTGCCATGGCTACAGGTACCGGTAAGACTGTCACTTCGTTGAATTGTGCGCTGCATGAATACAACGAAGACAAGTATTACAACTTACTTATCCTCATGCCATCATTAGACTTGGTATCTCAATGGCAGGATGAGCTTAAGGGCTTTAACTTCAAGAAGGCTATAAATGTGTCATCATTGAATAGTTCGTGGAGGAAGGAGCTTATGGAAATCTCTCAGAAAATCAAAAGAGGGAAGGCAGTTAATTATGCCATTGTCTCAACGTATGAGTCGTTTGTGAACAAAGATTTCCAGTATCTGCTTCCTGTACTGTCTGAGAATATGATTCTGATAGCAGATGAAGCTCACAACATCGGTGGCAAGTCGGTTAAGGAGTGCTTTCATAAACTGACGATTAGACGCAGAATTGCTCTGTCAGCTACGCCTGAACGCATCTATGATGAAGAAGGCAGTAAGGAAATAGCTTCGTTCTTTAACGATAGCCATCCGTATATATATTCGTTTCCTATGAGTCAAGCTATCAAAGAAGGTAGATTGTGTAAGTACTATTATTACCCTAAACTTGCCTATCTCAATGATGATGAAATGGCATTGTACAGTTTAATCTCCAAGAAACTGGCTCAATTATGGGATAATGAGAAGGGACGCTTTAAGAATAAGCAAGAAGCAGAGACCCTCTTGATGAATAGAAAGCGCATCATCCATAAGTGCGCAGATAAAATAAATGTATATAAGGATATTATAGCTGAAATAGGCGAAGAAGACTTAAAATACACTTTCGTTTATGCCCCGCAGGGCAAATACGAAAAACTGGGAATTAAAGACGAAGTAACACTGACAGAAGAGGATGACCTTTCGTTTATCCAAAAGCTGTTAGATGAGACAAAAGCCATGTATCCTGGTAAGCGTTGCAACACGTTTACTGGGCAAGACTCCAAAGATAAACGCTCTGTACTGCTAAAATCATTTGCCAATGGAAATCTGGATTTATTGTTAGCGATGAAGTGTCTTGATGAAGGTGTCGATGTGCCAAGAGCAGAACGAGGTATCTTTACATCAAGTACTGGTAATCCACGCGAATTCATCCAGCGGCGTGGACGTTTGCTACGTAATCATCCGGATAAAACGTTTAGTTATATCTATGACATCGTAGTAATACCAGCAACGATAAATCGAGAAGACAGTTTCTCTCGAATGGAACACAATCTGGTTAAATCAGAGCTTAAGCGAGTGGCTTACTTCGCAAGCCTGTCAATGAATTGCTATGCTAATAGTGGAGCATTTGAAATGCTCAATGATGTAGCTCATCATTTTGGTATAGTGTGGTCTGAATTATTAGAAAATATCGAACAATAGTAAATTATAAATCATGGATGGTAAAGAAATTTTCAAAGAAATCTTGGACTCTCCACAAATGAAGGAACTTCTTGGAGTTTCTTCAGACGAGAAAATTAATGAAGATTCAGAGAGTTCATCTCAGCGCCCTGAAATATCGGTAGTGCAGAGTATTATTGATGCGCAGATTCGGCATACATCCGAAGATGCCTTGTTTAAGAACATCAAAAAAATATTTGACTTATAGTTATGGCTACAATTATCAATTCCGTTGCGTTTGAAAACTTCTATAACTACTATGGAAGCTACGAGCACAACGAATACAAGTTCAAGCCTGGTATAAACATTGTCAATGCCGATAATAACATGGGTAAGTCAAAGTTTTACAATGGCTTCATGTGGTTACTTCGTGACCAGGTATATGATTCTGACATCAAGGCTTTTGCTGATGCTAACGAGTCATTATTCAAGATGGCTTCTGGTAAAGCAAAGGCTGAGGATAGCGACTTCAAAGTCGGTGTTAGGGTGATTTTTACAAATAATGGCGTTATATACACCATGGAAAAATATGCCATGTTCAGCAGTAACAATGGTGAACTCATCCATGAGGAGTCAAGACTGGATATCATGGAAACCATCAATAACGCTGACACTCCTATACTCGATAGAGATAAGCAGACTGATATTATCAATAAAGTATTCATTCCTCTTGCCTTGCGTAACTATGCACTGTTACAAGGTGAGTCAATGGACAGACTTGTTGATTTGTCATCAAAGAAAGCCTTAGCTGATACTATCGATACTCTGGCAGGAATATCTGTGCTGAAAGGAGTCTGCGACATCTCAAAAAAAATGTCACAAAAAGCAATCAGCCTTTATCAATTAAAGGATTCCGAAAACTCGAAGTTTGACTCCCAGCGTAATAGAGATAAGGAGGAACGTAATCAAAAACAGACTGAGCTCGAGAAAACCTTGGCTGAAATAGACAATGCTAAGGATGAGCTTAATGCTGCGAAAAGAAAGAAGGAAGAACTTGATGCTTTCATAAGTAACTCAAGCAAGAGAATCGAAATCCGTTCTCAATTGGATAGTATTCGCATTAAGATTGATAACCAAAAGAAATCAATTGAGCGCATAGAAACTTCTATCACGAAGAAATTGTTTGACGAGGAAAATCCTTGGCTCCTTATGGGCTTAGAGGATGAACTTGACACTTTTGATGCAAGAAGAGAAAAGCATATTGGAGACTTGGCTCAAATGAACAATGATGGCGCATTGGTTATCATGCTGCCAGAAGGTTCGCCAGATAGTTCTTCACTGGAACGCATGCTCAAAAATGAGATTTGTGAGGTTTGTGGTCAGCCTGCTATTAAGCATTCTCCTGCATGGGAGCATATAAAACTGATTTTGGATCGCCCCAAGAAAGTTAGTACAAACAGAAATGATTTTGGAAACTTCTATGGTACGCTTCAGAAATCTGCAAGTTCATATTCTCGCTGCATTCCGCAGATTGAAGATAAAATTGAGCGTATGAAAGAGACCCTTGATGATGAAAAGGAGAATCTTGAAAAGTTAGAGGAAAAGCGTGAGGAAATCTTTACAGAGTTGAACAATGCTGGCGGAAATGCAGATAACTCTGCTTTCAATGATAAAGCTATCATCAAGGACTACGATGTTGTCAATACAACGATTGCGTCTAAGGAATCAGAAATCAAAGATAAGCAGCGTATGGTTACAACCTGGAAGAATTCATTGGATGCCATTAACAAAAAATTATCCTCGTACAAGAAGGACTTGTCTGTTCAGAAGTATGAAGATTTTGCAGAGTTAATGAGAAAGCTCAACGAAATCATTAACCAGGCGAAGGATGATATCTATGACCGTACTATAAAAGCTCTTGCAGAACAAGCAAATGAGAAATATACGGCATTGACATCTGGTAACCAATCATCTGGAGGCCAACTGCGTTTTGACCGCAATCATGATGTAGTCAACGTGTCTATTCGTGATGTCCAGAATGGTGAAATCACTGGTCTCGGTACTGGCTTCCAAAGAATGAAACAGCTTGCTATCGTTATGGCTATCATTTCATCAAAGATTGGAGATGAGAAGAAATTCGACTATCCTTTCATTTCGGATGCACCTTTCTCAGAATTTGGTGAGAACTTCGTTAATAACTTCTTCAGAGTAGCTCCGGGTGTGTTCGGACAAAGCATCATCATGATTAAGGAGTTGTACGACCCTAATTCTAAAGACTTGCTGACTCCGTTTGGAAGAAGGATTTTGGAAGACATGAAGAGCGGTAAGATACCTGGCACTTTCTATGTCAATGTAATAGAAGAACGAGCTGACACAACCGGACTCGTAACGTCGCACAAATGTTATTTCGATTAAAGTTATGAACCACCAAGAATTAAGAGAGGCTATCTTCGGAAGAAAGCCCAGATATAGCGAAAAATACAAGCCTCTTATGGAGCGCATTTCTACTAAAGGAGACATGACTGGTAATGGTGATTTTTCTACCTTTGGTGCCTTTTACCAAACCTTTATGTATGCCTATATTATTGGTTTGAAGTTGGGTAAGAAAACACCCCTTACTAATGAGGATAAAAAAGTTGATTTTGCAGATATTTCTCACTGGAAACCAGCTCCAATTAGAGATTTTATCTTAATGACACTGCTTAACCGCACTGAGCAATTTGATAATTTCTCGTGGAATTGGTTGTCACTAGAGAATAGCTCTGAAGAGAATGTATCAAACTTCATTACTATGCTTATCAGAGAAATGGAGGCATACGCTAACACTGGTTTGGCTTATCTTCAAGACAAATGGGACAATGAGAAGATGATATTCAATTCACCTTTTGTCTTCGTAGACATTCTTCAAGAGTTGCCTAATAAGAATAAAGAAAAACTTATCCTGACTGAGCAAGCGTCAGATGCTGAATAGTATAGCTGCATACAGAAGCGCTTTCTCCAATTTACATGTAAAAATGGTAGGTGGACGAAAGTTCCCGAACAAGGCCATCCTGCTAATTAGCGTGATGGAACTTGTTCGGTGTGGCTATATTGTATGTAATCGAATTGAGCTTGATGATAGTATTCGACAGGCATTTGAATATTACTGGAAAGTATTTGTAAACAATACGCCACCAACTGTTTGGACTCCGTTTTGGCACATGAAGAAGGAATCCTTTTGGCATTTTAAACCTTTGCATACATTGGATGCAATAGAGAATCTTGCACGCCCCGGAGAAACTGCATCTATAGGTAAAATGAAGCGTGAGATAGAATATGCTTACTTTGATAATGACTTGTTTCGTATCATTCAAAGTCAAAGTGGAAGGACTGAGTTATTAGCGGTATTGAAACAGCATTTCTTGACCTGACAGAAAAGAATAATCAGAAAAGGAAAAGGCATATATGGGCGCATGCCTATTCTAATGTTGTCATGGACAAAATTGAAGAGTGTATAAAGAACGGTCTTTCTGGAAATGAAGGAGATGATTGGTGATAGTTCACATTACTATAATAACGAAGACTTGCAATATGTCTTCATAAAAAAGAAAGGAGGTATATATGGCAAAAAAGATTACTTCTGCAAAAGTCGCCAGTAAAGCTTCAAAGGCTTTAAGTGACGGTCGTTCGAGTGCTCGAACCAAGAGTATTGCAGGAAGTGCTCTTTCTCAACGTGAGAAGAGTGGAAAACTACCTAAATCTCTGAATTTAGGATGTGTCATAGTCTCAGGTCAAACTGAAACTATTACTTTTTTGTGTTAGAAGAATAAATCTTCTGTCCCAAATATCTTTTACTTATAAAGCAAAATCGCTTTTCATTTCTTCCTCAATAGTTTTGACGGCAAAATCGCACTTCAATGGCACCATGCCTTTTGTTCCTTGACAATTCTTTTCAAGGCCTACAGTTAATACGTTACGAAGGTCTCTACCTTAAACATCTACGGTCACACCAAACATTTCTGGACGGTATAATACAAGCATCACGTCGCAAGCATTAAAGATAGGGTCGTATGATGTATGGTCAAAGATCGGATAATATGGCAATGAGCTAAAATCGTTTTTGTATCCAGCAACTTTGCAGGTGTCAGTTATAACAATTGGAACATTAAGTTCTATTGCAGTTGTCTTTAGTATCTGAAGTGTTTCTTCAATAGCAGAAGTATCAAATTGCGGACAAAATATATTCCGCAAGCCATCGATGAAAATAGCCTTAATGCCATTAGCTTTCGCAAACTTCTCAGCAGTAGAACCAAGCAGATCTGCTCATTGCACAAGTAAATGGGAGCTTGTTCGAGACGTTTAATTTGTATTCTTAAAAGCGACTTTTCCTCCTCGGTTAGTTGGGTATAAAGATTTAACCCACTCATTGAAGACAGCAGAGATTTAGAAACAATATACTCTTGCAATTGAAAAGAGAAGAACAATGTAGGGAGACTTTGCTCTACACTAATGTTCTTGATTAGGTTTATTACGAATGTCGTTTTGCCCATGTTTGAGTAACCAGACACCACAACAACTTCGCCATTACGCAGTCCACCACTTATCTTGTCAAGAGAGTCCCATTCCGTTAGGACGCATTCTTGGTCATTTGCAGGAAACCATGTGGAAAGTCGCCGTACTTCGTCATTGACTCCCATTTCATTTTTGTTTGTTTTATAGTTCATAAATGAAGAACCGAACTTAATGATTAAATTTAACTGGTAATAATTACCATTTATTATTCATCAATAGTCCGTTAAAATTTTGTAGTTTGCGAATCTTTCGTCCCTAAGCTAACAGGTATTGTGGCAGAAAGAAAACATGACAGGTCTCTAAAAAAGAGATAATTAGGTAACA